>LGET01000221.1 GCA_001507935.1 Thermococcales archaeon 44_46 | reverse complement strand
GAGTCTGTGATCCCATCTGGGGATCACGACAACCACCTGAAAGAATTCAGCAAAAACCCTAATAAAGGTTACTATAAACACGCCCCGATTGGGAAGGTTTTTAAACTCTTCTTAGAACACAGTTTTGAAAAAATAAAAATTAGTTTTAGGTGAGGATGATGAAGAAGTTCGCAAGTATTTTGGGAATTCTCTTAATAGCGGCAACTTTTGGCTGCATTACGCAGAATCAGACATCTACAACACCCACAGAAGCGCAAAAGCTTGTTATCTACTCCTACGACAGCTTTGAATATCTGGCAAGTGAAGTAATTCCAAAATTTGAAGAGAAATATGGAGTTAAAGTTGAGCTGCAGCTAATTGGAGATGCCGGTGAAGTCTTAAACCGCCTGATTCTGGAGAAAGATAACCCAAGAGCCGATCTGGTTATAGGAATAGACAACAGTCTCTTAGCAAAGGCCATTGAGGCGGGAGTGTTGGAACCTTACAAACCAGAGAACATAAACCTCGTCCCGGAAGACCTCATCTTTGACCCGACATTCCATCTAACGCCTTATGATTACGGATACATAGCAATAAACTATAGAGAAGACATGGTGCAAAATCCTCCAAAGAGCCTTGAAGACCTCACAAAGCCAGAGTGGAAAGGAAAGCTCGTTATTGAGGATCCCAGAACGTCTTCCCCCGGAGCCGCGTTCTTATTGTGGACAATAGCAGTGTATGGAGATGATGGATATCTCTACTACTGGGAAAAACTTAAAGAAAATGACGTGCACATAGTTAAAGGATGGACAGAAGCCTGGACTGCCTTTATGAACGGTGAATTCCCTCTGGTTCTCAGCTATGCCACATCCCCAGCTGCAACTGTCTATTATGACAACATAACTTACGTTAAGGCAGTGGCCTTTGAAGAGGGCAACTACATGCAGATAGAGGGAGCTGGAATAGTAAAGGGAGCAAAGAACAAAGAGCTGGCAAAGAAGTTCATAGAGTTCATGCTCACAGAAGACTTCCAAAGTGCTATTCCCACCAACCAGTGGATGTATCCAGTAAACCCGAACGTTGAACTGCCAGAAGTGTTTAAATATGCCCTCCAGCCAGAAGAGATAAAACCCGTAACCCTCGATCCAGAATACGTAAAGGAGAACTTCGAACGCTGGATTAAGGAATGGACAGCTCTTATGGTGGAAGGAAAGAGCCCAGAAGAGATAATAGCTTCAAGGGGATGAGCCAAGTATTGAAAAACTTTTTACTCTTATTCCAACTTTTTTTGGCATCTTTTTAATTGAAAATGGTATCTCATCCAAGAATCTTTCTGCGATTATGAGATTACCCTCTACATCAATCTTGAGCCGTATTCTACCCGGGAGCAGTTCATAGTCCACTATTTCTCCCGTGTCCCCCTCTTCGACATAAACGCTCTCCGGCCTGAAGAATATCTTTACTCTCCCTTCTGTCTTGACTTCAAAGCAAAGGCTCCCGATACACGCTTTTCCCCCTTCTGCGTTAACTTCCAAAATGTTGGAAAGACCTAAAAACTTGGCTACAAACTCATTTTTTGGGTTGTAGTAGAGATGCAGGGGATTACCAACCTGCTCTATCCTTCCAACACTCATAACAGCTATTCTATCACTTATTGCCATGGCTTCCTCCTGATCATGCGTTACGTAGATCGTAGTTATTCCAAGCTCTTTTTGAATCCTTTTTACTTCCCCCCTAAGCCTTTCCCTTATTTTTGCATCGAGGTTGGAGAGGGGTTCATCCAAGAGCAGCAGTTGGGGTTCTATTACCAGAGCCCTCGCCAGTGCAACTCTTTGCTGCTGACCACCGCTCAGCTGCTCGGGATAGCGGTCTTCAAACCCCTTCAAGCCCACAAGCTCAAGAGCCCACGAAACACGCTTCTTAATCTCTTCCTTAGGAAGCTTTCTAAGCTTTAAACCGAAGGAGATATTATCATAAACAGTCATATGCGGAAAGAGCGCATAATCCTGAAAGACGATGCCTATGTTCCTTTCATACGGAGGAACGTCGTTCACGACGGTGTCATCGAAGTACACTCTCCCCTTATCTGGCTTCTCAAAACCCGCTATGATTCTAAGTGTTGTCGTCTTTCCACATCCACTCGGGCCAAGCAGGGTCAAAAACTCGCCCTGCTTTGCTTCTAAAAAGGGGATATAAAGCCTGAAATCATCTTGCTTAAACTCTATGTCCTCAAGCCTTAACCTCACCATATCTCCTCACCCGTTCTCTCAATTAGAATAAAGGCTATTGTGCTGACCAGCATTAAAATAACGGACATTGCCGATGCCGGGCCGAACTGCCGCGAGCCTAAAAAACGATATATTGCAATTGTTATCGTCGTGTACTCGGGCTTGTATATCATGTAGGTAGCTCCAAGCTCGGCTATGCTCATCGCAAAAGCAAATATCGCTCCCACTACTATGCCCCCAAAAGCGAGGGGAAGCTCAACTTTCAAGAATGCCTTGAGTTCGTTGGCTCCCAAGCTCATGGCGGCTTCCTTTAGACTGGGCTTTATCTTCTTCAGCACTGTGGAAATAGCCCTCAGAACAAAGGGATAAGCAATAATCGTGTGTGCAAAGACTATCAGATACCAGGTGCCCAAAAGGTTCAGAGGAGGCTTGTGGAAAGCCCTTATGTATCCTAGGCCAAGGGTTATTGCAGAAGAAGCCAAAGGCAGCATCACAAGAGCATCAAAGATGTTTTTGCCCCCAAATTCCCATCTGTACATTATGTAAGC
>LGET01000220.1 GCA_001507935.1 Thermococcales archaeon 44_46 | reverse complement strand
TCTTCAAGCTTTGCAATCTCTAGTCCCAGCTTTTCGGCTTTGTCGGTAGCTAAAACTCCAGGGCCACCGGAATTTGTTATTATGGCTATTCTCTCCCCTCCGCTCTCGTACATCTCAAAGATTTTTGCCGCATCAAAGAGCTCCTCCATCTCTTCAACCTCTATTGCACCGAACTGCATGAAAGCAGCTTTGTAAATTTCATAACTTCCGGCCAGACTTCCGGTATGGCTCTGGGCTGCTCTGCTGCCGCTTTTACTCTTTCCGGCCTTGAGGACTATCACGGGCTTTTTGGAAGTGGCGTATTTCAAAGCTTCGATGAACTTCCTACCGTCCTTTACGCCTTCAATGTATAGGGCTATAACCTTGGTGTTTTCATCGTCGGCAAAATATCTCAAGAAGTCACTTTCCGTCAAATCAGCCGCGTTCCCATAAGAGACAAAGGCAGAGAACCCTATCCCTTCTTCGTTCCCCATAGCAAGGGCCGCACCGCCGAAGGCTCCGCTCTGGGATATTAAGGCTAATCCTCCCTTCTTGACCCTGACCTCAAACGAGCCAAAGAACTCTGCATGGACTCCAAAAATGCCGGCACAGTTTGGGCCAATGATCCGTACTCCTTTCTTTCGGGCTTTTTCAACTAGTTCCCTCTCAAGCTCAACGTTACCAACTTCGCTGAACCCCGCACTTATAACCACTGCTCCCTTAACCTTATCTCCAATCTCCTCAATTAGAGAAGGAACGAACTTTGCGGGAATTGCGATTATAGCGACATCAACATTTTTCTCAAGTTTTTCTGCAATTTTAAGTTTTCTCCCGGCTACTTCGACTTCTCCCCCTTTGGGGTTCACTGGAATAACTTCTCCCTTAAAGCCCCCTTCAACTATGTTCCTCAGTATTTCGTAAGCTATTGCACCCTGCTTGAAGGAGCCAAATACTGCTGCGGATGAAGGATAAAAGAAAAAGTCCATCGGGTCACCTCCGCTTTGCTAACACCGGGAGTAAAGCTATCAGCAAAATAAGCCCAGGGCCGCAGACACCCTTTTTCTGCTCTACAACGATAATAATGTTTTTGCCGTCTGTTTCGTGCTCTTTAATCTCTAAACCGGTTGGGGCTTTGACGCTTACGTTGTCAAATCTGAAAGGCAATGTTATGTTTGCGCTCCATGTTTTCGTGGTGAAACTTTCTTTGTAGTCTACTTTTGGCTTTGCTTTTCCCCATACAAGCACTTTGTTGCCTTCAATCTTTGAGTTTATATCCTGAATATCCAGGGTTTTGGTGAACTCCTCCCTGATTTTTGTTTCATGGTAGCTGGTGGCATTAACCCCCTCAAAGGTTGCATTAAACTGTACAAGTCCGCTTAGCGGGTCGTAATAGAGCTGGATAGTCTTTGCAGTTTTTGCCAGAAACTCGTCGAAAGGAACGAATTTGGTGGTATTTTCTGATGTCTTGTTCATAATGGCTTCATATACCGAAGAATCGAAGGTTATCACAACTATTGGAAGATAGTAGCCGTTTTCCCATGATGCGACATTTTCTACAAGTTCATTTGGCTTTGGAGCTAGGTTGATAACATAAGCGTCCTTTGGAAGAATAATTGTGAGCTTTCTCCAGCTGAATTCAAAAACCCTGTTTTTAAACAGAAACTGCATTGGCCCATAGACTGAACTCTGCAGCGTTTGGTTGTTTTCCACGAGGTAGTTGTATATCTTAAACGTCACAACGGCGGTCCAGTTTTTCCCCAATTTTACGGGGCCTTCTTCAGGCACTACTACTAATGCCTCTTTGGATTGCCTCTCTACCTCTCTCTTGAAATTACCGTATACCAATGAATAAACAAGGTCATGGAATTCCTCCTCTGCTCTCTGTGGATTCGTCTTGGAGAGATTTTCGAAGTAGTTTATATAAAATGGGTCTTTGAGCTGGGCGTTGATCTTAACAGAGGCCGTTCCACTGGGATAGACGGTCATGTAAATGTCGATGTTGAAAAGATGCTGTTCTTCATAAGCGTAGACCTGAGAAAATGATGCCAGCAACATAACTGCAATCAGAATCAATGTGCCTTTCTTCATTCTCTCACCTCCAAAACTTTTTCAAATGGTAATACAAAAATTTATTGGTTCAGATGGTAGAGAGGGATAGCGATGAGGAAATACAGAAAAGTTGTGGTTGGGGGGACTTTTGACAGGCTCCATTTAGGCCATAAGGCCTTGCTTAGAAAGGCTTTTGAAGTGGGCAAGTACGTCTATGTTGGTCTAACTTCCGATGAAATGATAAAGAACAAACCTTATGCTGAAAAAATTCTTCCTTATGAAATCAGATTGCGGGACTTAGTAAAGTTTTTTGAGACAAATAGATACAAAAACTACAGGATAATGAAAATCCACAGCGCAATAGGCTTTGCCGACAGGCTGAAGAGCTTAGAAGCGATAGTCGTCAGTGAAGAAACGTACAAGGGTGCATTGTTAGTTAACAGGGCGAGAATGGAAAAAGGTCTAAAACCTCTCGACATTGTTACCATAAAGCTGGTCAAAAGCAAACTTGGAGATAAAATAAGCTCTTCCCTAATAAGGGCCGGTCTTATAGATCCTTTCGGAAATCCAAAGAGGTGATAAAATGAGAGTGGTCACAATTGGGGCTGGACTTGGAGGGCTTTTGACAAGTGCCTTTTTAGCAAGAGCCGGGCATGAAGTAACGGTTCTGGAAAAAGCTCCTTTTGTTGGAGGTAGATTCACGAACCTCAACTATCAGGGCTTTCAATTGTC
>LGET01000219.1 GCA_001507935.1 Thermococcales archaeon 44_46 | reverse complement strand
TATCTGTAAAACCCATTCCTGATAGGTTTTTAATGGAATATTTGTCTCGTTCCCGCTCAAAAGAACCTTTTCAATCTTCGGCCCGCTTAAGATTTTCACTCTTATCGGGCAGGTCTCTATTACCGCATCTCCTCCATCCCAGGTGGCATAGAGAGTTATGGGGACTTCATAAGTCCCCGGGTCTGCATTTCCAACGCTGATGTTGCCCCAGAAGGTGTAGTATTCCTGGGAAGCAATTGGTTTTGGTACACCATCTTCACTTTCTATCCACATCTCCGCTCCACTTGGAAGATTGGAATAGTCTGGATCTAGCCAGATATTAACCGTTTCAAGTTCGTTTAGATAGTTGCCAATGGTGAGTGCGTCGAAAGTAAGTTCGCTGTTCTGGTCAACTATTACCGTTGCTGCGTAGCCATTGTAACACATAAAGCTCAAATACTCCTTATCGTGGGGAACAACCGCAACTTTTACCTCTCTCTCTGCATTGAAGTAGACAAAAGTCCCGCTTGAACCGATGACTATCAATGAAGACAATAGCAGCAAAAGTATAACCGGGATAAGTTTTCTCATCTCCCAAACACCTCCATTTTGATTTGCCTTAATAAGCTGGATCTCTTATTTCTGATTTTCAACACGTCTTCATCCCCAATTCCCGAAATTAGGTAAAGAATTCCCAGAAAAACTGCAGTCTCAGAGAGAATTGCAAAGAGAGGAGCAAATGGATTTATGCTGTAAAGCCAGTTGATCACTGATTTTGGCAACACTGGGATATAGGCGTTTACTTTCACCTTATCCGTGAAAAGTGAAGTTTCTTCGGGAGCGTTTATTGTAACTTTAACCCTCTCTTCCTCTTGAGGCCCTAATTCAAGCTGAGTTTCTGATAGGCTTGAAATCCCTCCAGTCTGGGGCTCAAGATAGTAGACCATCGGATAGAAGTTCCCATTTTTTATGGTGATTTCCCTTTCAAATGTGGAACCGGGTAAAACCCATCCTTCTCTCTGACCCCCTGCGGATGTCACTGCGTATTCTATTGGAAACACCTGCCAGGAAACAAATATTGAAGCTGAGAGCATTATCAAGAGAAATGCCGAAGCCAGAAGGTAGAGAGTTTTGAACTTTACTCTGGTAAACCTGGGCCTCTTTTTTCTGTGCTTTGGGGTCTCTCCCGTGAAAGCTAAGGCTCCCAATACTATCATTAATGCCGCAAGCAGCATTTTAGTTCTTCCAGAGAGTCCTCTTTGAAGATACGTTCCCAGTTGTGGGATTTTGAGAGGGGAATCTCCAATGGTAAGCACCTTTCCCGCTATTTTATCTTTTGAAACCGGGTCTGCTCTACCTTCTTGCTGGTCGGTTGCAACGTTGTTGTCGCCTTTGGTAATGTAGCCATTTTCAACAATTGCCACGACTCTATGGACAGTCCAGCTGCCTCTCAGATTAAAAACGATTATATCACCAACATCGGCGCTCCTTGAAAAAGGATTTATGAAGAACAAATCCCCCTTATTCAGCGTAGGGCTGTTTCGTAAATAGTTAAAATCGTAAAGTTTGTTGGGGTTTGTAGGGCGAAATTTTTAAATATTTTTATGGAGTGTTTTGTAGTGATGGGCAGTCCTCGATATGTGGGGTTTGTCAAGCCCGAATGGGGACTGTCGAGAGCCTTGAAGATGTGGGGAGTTTCCGTTCCCCCCGAAAGCCCCACGATGAAGGTTAGAGTGGGGAAGGTCAGCCGTAGTGACGTTTACAAACTTTACGCAAATTACGGCTGACCAGAACGGTCATGCTATCTGAGTAAACGTAAGACAGGAAAAACGGGTCTATCAAGAAGAGCTCCCGCGATAGACCCCACAACAAACACGGAAACCGCAAGAATCAGAAAATATTCAAGGGATGCCTTCATTGGCAGGAGCCTCCAAAAGCTTGTATTGTAATGTTTTGGTTGTAATCTCCCAACCCCAATCCGGTAGTGTCAAATCTCATTCCCACCCGAACGCTCTCATTTGCAGGGACTTCAAAATCTATGCTCTGGCTCCAGGTTCCGGGATAGGGACTCACAAAGAGGCCAATAACTGGAGTAGACGAGCTTATGACCACACATATAACAGCCGCCCCTGTTTCGCTTTCATTGTTGTATATTTCAAAAACGTCGTCGAAAACGTAAACCGTATCAGGTGAAAGACCCTCTCCAAACCCGGGATAGAGGGGACTTTGGTTGCTGATGTCAATCTTCAAATACCCCTGGCTTAAATAGGCATAAGGCGGCAGAGGATTCTCTATGGAAACTGAGACGTTATCTTCAACAGCCAGAACAACGGGGATTGGCCTCACAACGAAAACACCCCACGCAAAGAATATCATGACTAATATGATCGGTAGAACAGTAAATTTGAGTATTTTTCTCATTTTTTCCTCCCCCTAAAATCTAGATAAAAGGAGCAAATGCTCCAAGATGGAAAATTAATCAGATCATTCCTCCTCTTCGCATTCCCCAAGTTCTGCATCGAAGTTCAATGTTCCACTTAGTGCCTCACCAGCATCCAAGCCTTCGCTGTCAATGAGCATTCCAATTGGTACAGTTTCGCCGGGATAAATTGTAACCAAGAATTCATGTGCTGCAACAGTCTCGTTTGTA
Organism: Thermococcales archaeon 44_46; assembly: GCA_001507935.1. Taxonomy (GTDB): domain Archaea; phylum Methanobacteriota_B; class Thermococci; order Thermococcales; family Thermococcaceae; genus Thermococcus_A. The sequence goes on along the minus strand of LGET01000219.1, from coordinate 139 downwards.
TATTCACCTACAAAGAATTTAATAGCACCACTCCCACTGTATGTGACATTCATACAAATAGTGACGTTTTCCCATAGGTGGTTGCTAACACCGAACACGTGCTCAAATACGTATATTGAGTCTGGGCTTACACCTTGAC
>LGET01000218.1 GCA_001507935.1 Thermococcales archaeon 44_46 | reverse complement strand
TCCCACATTATCTGCAGGGCACCTTGGACTGTTCTTTCATCCTGGTAGGGGTGGATAAAGGCAACTTTCGGGTGGTTTGCAAATTCCTCATTTATCTTGGGGTTGTATTTCATAGTACAGGAACCGAGTGGGTATATGCCGGAATCAACACCGTAGTTCATCTCGCTTAACCTTGTGTAGTGCTTAACGACCTCCGGCTCACTAAGCTCCGGAAGCTCAAGGCTTTTCCTTCTTAGCCCCTCAGGGATTTGAACGTCAACGTCTTCAATTGGTTCCGGGAGGGTAAAACCAATTCTTCCGGGTCTTGAGAGTTCAAAAATTAAGGGCTCATCCCATTTAGCCTGTCTGAACATCTTTACCACCTCACAGCTCTGCCTCGTTTATTATCTCTCTAACATTCTCTATGAGTACATCGATCCACTCTTTCCTTGTTGTTTCAGTTACTGCAAGCAAAGCAGTCTCGCCGAGCTCCGGGAAGTGCGGCTTTAGATAGAAACCCCCGTGTATTCCCTTCTCAAGGAGCCTCTCGTGAATGACTGGATATGGGATTTCAAACGTAGCCGGGACATCCTTGAAGTTAACTGCATCAAATGGTATCTCAGCAACTTCATTCAGCCTCTTCTTGAAATATGCAGTGTTCTTCAATATTACTTCTCCAAGCTTCTGGAGGCCTTTTGGCCCGAGGGAAGCTAGGTGGATTGCTGCTGCAACTGCTACAAGAGCTTCATTTGAACAGATGTTTGATGTTGCCTTTGCTCTCCTTATGTGCTGCTCTCTTGTTTGAAGTGTCATGACAAAAGCCCTTTTGCCTTCTGCATCTTTTGCCATTCCGATAATTCTTCCAGGCATCTGTCTTACGAGGGCTCTTTCATTTTTAGTGGCGAATATACCCGCTCTTGGACCTCCAAAGTTTAATGTACTTCCGAGGAAAGACGCTTCACCAACCACAATGTCAGCTCCTAAGTTACCTGGTGCCTCTATTACTCCTAGAATAGTTGGGTCTACGCCTACAACAAATAGAGCGTCGTTTTCATGAGCTATCTCTCCAATTTCTTTTATCTGTTCTTCGATTATCCCAAAGAAGTTAGGAAGCTCAACGTAAACTCCGGCGGCATCTTTTACCTTTTCCTTCAGATCCTCGAGATCAATCTGTCCCTTTTCATTCCATTTTACGTATTCTATCTCCATGTCCGCTCCTTCTACAAAGGTCTTGAGAACCTTATCTCTTTCCGGATGAAGATGCTTTGGAACCACGAATTTGTTCTTTTTCTTAACCCTTGCTGCCATTCTTGCCGCTTCACCGAGTGCAGTTCCCCAGTCATACATCGAGGCATTTACAATCTCCAGTCCTACAAGCTCTCCGATCAAACTCTGGTACTCAAAAAGTGCCTGCAGCATTCCTTGGCTTATCTCCGCTTGATAGGGGGTATAGGAAGTTATGAATTCGCTCCTCTCTATGAGGTACTTTACATGAGCTGGTACATAGTGGAAGTAAGCCCCAGCACCAAGAAAAGTTGGCATCTCGAGGACAGTCTTGTTTTTGCTGAGAATCTCGTTCATCTCAAGGAAAACTTCATATTCACTCTTGCCTTCTGGAAGATTAAATTCTTTGACAAAGCCTTTCGGAACATCAGAGAAGAGATCTTCAATGTTCTTAAAGCCAATCTCTCTAAGCATTTCCTCCTTGTGTGCCGAGTTTGGAATGTAGTGTTTACCCATGTTCACCACCTTTTTGAAATTATCATCTGAATATTTTGTTTCACTAAAATATATGCTTTGTGGAGGGCAAAACTTAAAGGGAATAGTATTCATTGAGCTAGTGGCAGAATAACAAGGGGGATTCAATAATGATAATAGCTTTCGACTTTGATGGAACGCTTGTGGACAGCTACTCAGTTATAGAGGAGGCATTTAGAAGGGCGTTAAAAAAACATTTTCCCTGGCTCCCTTTTAAAGGGGTACTCGCTAAAATTCTCACTAAGATAGAGCTTTACTTTGAAAGACCTAAATTTGGAAAGCATACCGGCAAAATAAAACAACCGAGGTTTTTTAGGACCAAATTCGCTCGTACATGGTTTGAGGAGAGGGCAAAACTTTCAAAACCAATTGACGATTCAAAAGAACTTCTGAAAAAGCTTAAGGAAGAGGGGCATATAGTGGTATCCTTTTCTGCGGAGGATTTTTTAGATGGCATGAAGGAATACAGACTGAAAATAGGGGGCTTTTACGAACTTTTTGATGATGTGATAATTTTTGGAAGGGAGATGACGCTCTGCGAGGCATTTCAGCTTGTAAGGGAGAAGTATGGAAACGAAATTTTTGTATGGGTCGATGATAAACCATGGCGCTTTATTGGAAGGGGAGACGAGAACACGGAGTACGTTTGGTACTATTTCCCTCCAACGGCAAAATACGTTACCAAAGAAATCTTAGACCAAATTCCGCACCTTCACGTTATCCAAGACCTATGGAGCATTTTTGATGTAATAGAGAGAATAAAAAGCGAGAGAAGCTAATCCCCGCTTATATATTCTAGGGTATCATCAATGAATTCGTTAAGATCTTCATCACTTACTTCTTCAATTCTGAGCTCAAAGGTTTTTCCAAGTGCCCATCTTACCGCTATATTTCCTCTGTCACTCTCGACTATAACAAGACCAAATGGCATGTCTCCTGCCCAATGATGTTTGGAAAACTTTATCTTGAAACCTCTTTTCTCCAGTTCTTTTAGTATTCTGTCATAGGTCTCATAAGGAGCTAGATCAGTCTTTGCGAATCCTATATAAGCCATAATACCACCAGCTTTAGCTCCCAATTCA
>LGET01000217.1 GCA_001507935.1 Thermococcales archaeon 44_46 | reverse complement strand
TTTTGGCCTCCCTGCCCTACCCATCATCTGCTGTATTTCCACAACAGGAATGTCTCTCCATCCGAAGTCAGAATAGCGCTTTGTGTCCCGTATTATGACACGGTACGCGGGGAGGTTTACGCCAGCAGATAGGGTCGGGGTAGCGGTGATTACCTTTATAAGGCCTTCTCTAAAAGCCTCTTCCACAATAGAGCGCTCTTCCCTTCCCAAGCCTGCATGATGGAAAGCTGCTCCTTTCTTTAGGGCTTCTTTAAGCTTCTCGTTGGTTGGAGTGCTCTCAAGTTCATCCGCTATCTGCTTTAATCTCCTCTCTTCGGGTTTGGTTAAAAATCTCTGAACTTTTCCCCCCAATAGAAGGGCTTCTTTTTCGGCACTCCTTCGTGTATTGACAAAGACAAGCACCTGTTTGTCTTTTTTTAAAGCGTCAATAACGAGAGAGTCCCACTGACTCGGGAATTTTTCAATACTCCCGTCCTCCCAGAAAAGCTGCCCGTGATGAAAGATGCCCCTCTTCAGGCTTACGGGGCGCCATTCACTCACCACTAACTCCGCGTTTAACCACTCCGCAAGCTCTTCAGCATTTCCAATTGTTGCACTCAGTCCTAAAATCTGGGCTTTATCCCTTAAATGAGCTAGAATCATCTCCAAGGTAGCCCCTCTGTCATATGAGCCGAGAAGGTGAACTTCATCTGCGATTATAAGCTTGACGTCCTTTATCCAAGGAGACTTGTGACGGAGCAGAGAGTCGAATTTTTCTGATGTCGCGATTATGATGTCATATCTCCCAAGCCACTCCTCGGTGCTGTCGTAATCTCCGGTTGTTACCGCTATCTTAAGCCCAATCCGTTCCCAGAACTTGAACTCCTTATACTTTTCCTCGGCAAGTGCCTTTAAGGGGACAAGGTATACGGCCTTTCCTCCCTCGCGGAGAATCTTGTTTATCATCACTATTTCCGCAACAAGGGTCTTTCCAGAGGCTGTAGGGATGGCCAAAATCAGGTTTTTCCCGTTAAGCACACCACTCTTTAAAGCCTCCGCTTGAGGAGGATACAGTTCTTCTATACCCCTCTCGCGTATCAGCCTTATAACTCTCTCATCGACTCCCAGTGATTTAAGCTCCTCCACCCTCATAGCCCATCAGTCCACATAAGAGAAAAGCGTTTATATAGCTTTTTGAGATATTGTCTTTCATGAAGATTGAGGTGCCATATATCGTTTTCGAGGTAAAGGGAAAACGCTTTATGCTGGATGCATATTTTTCCAAAAAAAGTTGAGAAAATAGAGCACGTGAGTGTTCTTATAAGAAAATTCAACAAAGAACTCCCAAGAGAAGCGAGGAACCCTCTTCCAAAGCTTGTTAACGAAGAAAACCTCGAAGAATTTCTTAAGAGGACCTTTGAAAGGGTGTATGAGCTTTCGGGAAGAACTCTGGATGAAAGACTTAGACATATGCGAAAGTGGAACGTGTTCAGAATTCACCGATACAGCCACTTGCCACTACGGCAAAAATCAAAACACCCAAGACTAATATGGTTGCTAGTTGCTTTTTCATCTACTTCCCTCCACAAAGTAGGTCATTGATATCTCTATCATAGAGTTCTAATAAATTTTTCTACGCCCATGATACTTATTGTGCAGCAAACAACACAATATAACTTGGTTGTTTCTTTCTATTTAGCAATGTTTTTGCACCCAACAACGAAACAATTCTTGCCGAGTGTGCTAAAAATAAATGCGAAAACCTTAAATTATAGAACGTCTCTAACAAAGAATGACAACAAAATCTGGTGATGTAAATGGTTAGGGCATACATTTTGTTAACAGTCGAGATTGGGAAAGTTGAGAAGGTAATAGAAGAAATAAAAGCAATTCCAGGAGTTTTAAAAGCCGATGCTGTCACTGGCCCGTACGATGCAATAGTGGAGATTAATGCTTCAGACTTGGGAGAACTTACAAGAAAAATCCTCCACGATATACACAACATAGACGGCGTAATTGACACAACAACTGCAATAGTTGTAGAAACAGAAGAGTAAAGGCCATTATTTTTTCTTGCGTGCTTTCCTAAATTCTCTAACCTTTTGGGCTATTAGTTTTAGAGTTTTCGATTTTCCATGCTTGCTTTCGACTATAACCCTACCTTTAGTTCTTAACTCTTCGTCTACTCCTGCAAGCCTTGGATTAAGAGCGTCTCTATTTACCTCGATAACCGTAATCCCAAGACTTTTGGCCGCATCTATTATTTCGTCTATATTTGGCCTTTCCACTGCAAGATTTTTCGGAACTTCCCTGCCATATTTTCTCGAAATTCTGGCATCTATTTCGTTTGCCCATATTACGAACTTGCCCATTTTGAACACCTACAAAAGTTTAAAAGCCCTGGTGTTAAAAATCCTTTGGTGAGAGTATGGAGGTCGGTTCACTTGCTGAGTTTTTAAAAAAAACACTCCACACTTGGCGATTTCATTCTCGTGGAATACCCTTCCTTGTATCCCCTCGGAGATTTGGTATGGGGAGAAATTATACCTTCATTTTCCAGTCATGATATCTTGATAGACGACTTTTTTGGGGTAGGAGATTTGTTGTTTAGGGATTATCTGAGAAAAAGCTCTCCCCAAAAATACAAAGAAGTTATGGAGTCCACAAAGAGGATAAAGGCAATAAGAATAGGGCCCGGGAGAACAAGCTATGCCTCCATAGTTGAAGAAATCCCCCTCACGTACGAAATTTCTGAGTTCATGAAAAGCTATTATGACGCTCTGATGAAGCTTTCTTCTCATTCAGCAAAAGTTGAGTACTCAATAACCTTCGGCATCTCTCAGTATATTTACTTTGGGGGAGATAA
>LGET01000216.1 GCA_001507935.1 Thermococcales archaeon 44_46 | reverse complement strand
GCAAAGAACTCCAAGTTCCTCCATGCTGTCAATTCTTCATAAAGCGTTGCATTTTCTGGGAGAAAGCCGATTTTCTCTTTGACTTTTATGGGCTCTCTGAAAACGTCATTTCCAAGTATTTTTATGGTTCCTTTATCGGGGATTATAAGCCCAAGCATGCTCAAAATAGTTGTTGTCTTACCCGCTCCATTAGGACCCAAAAATCCGAAAATTTCTCCTTTGTAAACTTCAAAGCTCAATTCATCAACTGCTTTGAAATTGCCGTAGCTCTTGGAGAGGTTTTCAACTTCTATTGCCTTCATAATATCACCTCAGCTCCATTTTCATAAACTTTGCATAGGCTACCGCAAAAGGTAAGAGAAACATAATTACCAAGGCTACAATGTTTTTCCATGCAATCCCAATTGCCTCCAAGTACGAAATATTTGAAGGCTTTAATGTGAGTGAAAATCCTCCAGAAGCTAATAATTCAGAGAATTCAGATGTAGAAACCCCATACTTAATCGCATTTAGTATGTTGTCCATATGATAGCCCGGAATTGGTGAGAGTAAAAGATAAATTTTCTTTAGTGCCTCTTGCAGGACTATTGGATTAGTCGGAGCAACTCCCTCTTTCAAGCTCATTAACACAACAAGGATCGAAGCAACACTTGGGTAGACAATTTCAAGGAATATCGGCAGAATTACCGCCACTATTATTGCTGTTGAAGGTTTTTTTATGAATGTGGAAAGCAGAAAGCCTAAGGAGAGATAGACAAGCGAAAACAGCACAAAAAACGGCAACATTTTTACGAAAGTCGCTACAAATTCTGAGCCTAAAGGAACACCAAGTATTAACAAGAATGCAATGCTCCCTATTGCAAATATTAAAAATGCCATTATAACCACTGCCATTCTGCCAAGGAACTTTCCTATCAAGTATTGATCCCTATAAATTGGATGACTCAAAGTGACTTTAATAGTTCCTCTCTCAACTTCCCTGTTTATAGCATCAGCTCCAAAAATTGCTCCAAGTACTGCAAGGAAAAGCATCATTGAGGAAATTTGGGCATTTTGAGTGGCGTTTAAAGCCATATCAGTGTCTAAAACCTCTATTCTCATTATAGTACTCTTTATCCAGTACGCATACCCTGCCCCAGCCATCAAAAACACGACAAGCACTATAAGCAATCTCTTTGTCTTTATTCCCTCATAGATTTCTTTCATAGAAACGTTCAAAATTGATGACATTTTCTCACCTCATTGTTTTGCAATTACTTAGTTGAATTTAAACTTTTTGGTGATTAGACGTTAGTGAACTACTCCACTCTTTCGGAAGGGGACATCCCGCCCGAGCAATGTTCATCACTTTCCTGGTGACTCTAAAAACAAGCCTCAAATCGGGAAAGCAAAACTATTTTAAAGCCTAAAAAACATACCATACTTTGAAATGAAGAGAACAATAACCCTAAAACTCCAACCTTCAAAGGAGCAGGAAAAAGCACTATTCGAATTAGCCCAAGCAACAGCCATAATTTGGAACAAACTCAATTATGAAAGACTAAAACAGTTCAAAAAATTCGGAAAAATAGACTTCGCTGGAACAGAAAAAGAAGTCTATTGGGAATTCAAAAACTGGGTAGGTGGTTCAACAGTCCAGCAGTTAGCAAGAAAAAACGCCGGAGCTTGGAGAAGCTTCTTCGCGCTTTCGAAAAAGAAAAAATCTGGCAACTTGCCACAATGGATGAAACCAAGACCGCCAGCGTTCATAAAAGAAAACAACGGTAAAAAGCTCTTTGTAATCCCTCTAAGAAATGACCAGTATAAGCTTGACGGTAACATCTTGGAACTCAGGAGACTTGGGAAGTTCGGAAAGCTGAGAGGCGGAAATGGTATGCTCACATCAGCTACACCGTTGAGGAGAGATTATACGGTGAGGAATGGGTCAGAGTCCCAAAACAACCCTTGGGAGACCTTTCCGCTGGAATAGACCTTGGGATTAACAACCTTATGGCCGTTTATGTAGAGAACGGTGGGAGCTTCTTGGTGAACGGTATGCCTCTAAAGTCCATAGCTTTCTATTGGAGAAAAAGAATAGCCGATTATCAGTCCAAAATCAACAAATCTGGCTCTAAGAAGAGCAGAAAGCTTTCCAAATTACACCTAAAGGCTAAGCTCCAGATGAAGCATTGCATTAACACTATGGTGAGGAGAACTATTGAGAAACTATACTCTTTGGGAGTCTCGAAAATCTACGTCGGCTATCCAAAGGGTATCAGTAGAAACTCAAATAGGGGAAGAAAGCAGAATTTCTTGCTTTCTCAGGTGTGGCACTTCAACTACCTCATTAAGCGTCTTAAAGAAGTCTCTGGGGAGTATGGTATTGAGGTTGTGCTTGTTGATGAGGCTTTCACTTCTCAATCCTGCCCTCTCTGTGGCCATCGCCATAAAAATGGTAGAATCTTTAGGGGTTTGTTTAAGTGCCATAGGGAGGGCGTTGTTATGAACTCTGATTTGGTTGGCGCTTTCAATATTTTGAAGAGGGTTGTTGGAAGTATAACCCCGAGCCTCTCGGCTTTGGCTGGGGGTAGGGGTAATTGGGGTATGACCACCCCAGAGGGGTTCGAAGAACCCAACGTAAGTTGGGTTCTGGTGAAGACCCCTCAAACCTTCCCGTCATTGGCGAGGGGTTAACTCGTTGGAAACCTCACCGTTCACGGCGGGGAGGAGGTCATCGCCAAGTCTGATAGCAACTCATATGCTTAAAACTATTACTATTTCTAGTTTTATTAATCATTCAAAAAACAGAGCAAAAAGCAAAATAAAACAAAATCAACAATAGATGGGATTATCAAATGAACAGGTTTCACTCCTTTTCCAGTACAACAGCCGTTCCATAGGCAAAAATCTCTGC
>LGET01000215.1 GCA_001507935.1 Thermococcales archaeon 44_46 | reverse complement strand
GAGCAGAGGATTGATTTGTGGGAGTTTTTAAAGAAGAGAGCCTGAATTATTTTTTCAAACAATTTTCGATGTTCTCTTGTTTGTTCTTTTGTTCAGTATTTTTATTTTGATTGGAAAGAGTTCGTTGGATTACACCTAGATGGGTTGGTCAGCATGCCATTGCGAGTATACTTTTAGGAGCCTTAGTGTCCTTATATCTCAAATAACAAATTTCTGGAGCAGCTTCTTTCTTGACTACTAGCAAATTCGAAAAATAAACTGGCAGCTTTTATTTTGACCACAATTATTACAAATGCACATCTTTTTAAACCCTCCAAACAACTATACCATAACCCGGTGGAGTTCCGCTCCACCACTCAAAGGGCCGAGGCCGACGAGAGTCCGCCTCAATAAAATGGTGGAGGAACCAATAATGATAAAAGTCTACACGCTTGGCGGCTACGAGGAAGTAGGAAAAAACATGACTGCTGTAGAGTACAATGGAGAGGTTGTAATAATTGATATGGGAATAAGGCTTGATAGGGTTCTTATTCATGAAGATGTTAACTTTCAGCAGATGAGCTCGAGGGATTTGAGAAAGTTGGGGGCAATCCCGGATGATTCTTCGCTTAAGAATAAAAAGGTCGTCGCAATTGCCCTTTCTCACGGCCATCTTGACCATATAGGCGCTATAGCAAAGCTCGCTCCACACTACCCGGATGTTCCAATTTACGGAACCCCCTATACGATAAAACTGGCAAAAGCTGAGGTTAGGAGCGAGCAGTATTTTGAGGTTACAAACCCGATGTACGAAACCCAGTATGGGGAGATTGTTCAGGTCAGTGAAAATCTTGCAATAGAATTTGTTCAGATTACCCACTCAATCCCGCACTCCTCAATGGTGGTTATCCATACGCCCGAAGGTGCGGTAGTTTATGCGTGTGATTATAAGTTTGACAACCACAGCCCCCTTGGGGAGAAGCCCGACTACAAAAGGCTCAAGGAACTGGGCAAAGAGGGAGTAAAAATTTTGATACCAGAATCCACAAGGGTTGCTGAACACACAAAAACACCAAGTGAAGCCTCTGCAAAGCTCCTTTTGGAGGACTTTTTCTACTATGAGGGAATGGAAGAGAGAGGACTGATAACTACAACCTTTGCCTCCCACATAGCCCGTCTGCAGGAGCTGATAGAGATAGCAAACAACATGGGGCGCCAGGCCGTTCTTGTTGGCAGGTCTCTAGCAAAATATACGGGCATAGCTAAACAGCTCGGCCTAATAAAAATGAAGGGAGCAAAGGCTGTAAGAAGCCCAAATGCTGTTCAAAAAACTCTTAGAGAGGTTTCCCAAGCTAGGGAAAACTACCTTCTAATAGTTACCGGACATCAGGGCGAGCCGGGAGCTGTGCTCACGAGGATGGCCAATGGAGAACTATACGACATAGGGAAAGATGACACCGTAGTGTTCTCGGCTGGAGTTATCCCGAACCCGATCAATATAGCCCAGCGCTACGCCCTTGAGACGAAGCTCAGAATGAGAGGAGTGAGGATGGTTAAAGATTTACACGTCTCGGGTCATGCAAGCAGGGAGGATCACAGATATCTGATTAAGCTTTTAAATCCCGAAAATATAATCCCCGCCCATGGGGAGTTTAGGATGCTCACCCATTATGCTGAGCTTGCCGAAGAAGAGGGGTATCTCATCGGAAGGGACGTGTTTGTATCAAGAAACGGTTACAAAGTCGATGTGAGGTGATAAAATGAAGTTTGATCCGCTATTTAAAGCATTAAAAGAAAAGGCTAGGGTCGTCGATGAGGCTATTTTTGAGCTTATACCTGAAAAGGAGCCCAAAGTTCTTTATGACGCTGCAAGGCATTATCCCCTCGCGGGGGGGAAGAGAGTTAGACCGTTCATAGTTTTAACAGCTACTGAAGCCGTTGGGGGAAACCCCGAGAAAGCCGTCTATGCTGCGGCGGCTGTAGAGTTACTTCACAACTATTCCCTCGTTCATGATGACATAATGGACATGGACGAAAAAAGAAGGGGCAGGCCGACAGTTCATAAAATTTGGGGAATAAACATGGCAATTTTAGCTGGAGATTTGCTCTTTTCGAAGGTTTTTGAGGCTGTGGCAAAGATACCCGTCGAGGCTGAGAAGGTTGTAAGAGTTCTGGATGTCATTGCAAAGACTTCAAATGAGCTTTGCGAAGGACAGGCAATGGACTTGGAGTTTGAGAACAAAGAAACAGTCACTATAGAGGAATACATGAAAATGATAAGCGGAAAAACTGGAGCGCTTATAGATGCCTCAGCTACAATAGGCGGAATCATAGGAACAGAAAACGAGGAGTACATTAAGGCGTTGTCAAAATATGGAAGGAATATAGGTATAGCGTTCCAAATATGGGATGATGTTCTCGATTTGATAGCAGACGAAGAGAAACTCGGAAAGCCAGTGGGGAGTGACATAAGAAAGGGCAAGAAAACACTCATAGTTGCACACTTCCTTGAAAACGCAATTGAAGAAGACAAAGCAGCGTTTTTCAAGATATTTGGGAAATACGCTGGCGATGTAAAGGGAGAGGGAATAATAGAGGAGAACGTCCAAGAAGAGATCAAAGAAGCAATTGAACTCCTCAAAAAGTATGGAAGCATAGACTACGCTGCAAAAGTTGCAAGAGAACTGGCAGATGAGGCAAAGAAAGCACTAAAAATACTCCCAGAAAGTGAGGCAAGAAAACAACTAGAACTCTTAGCAGACTTCATAGTGGAGAGGGAATATTAGCTTTCCATCCATGTCTTTTTAATTTGAGAACTAATTGAGCGAAAAGTTTATATATGCAATCTTGGCTTCTTTCTTTCGGTGCCCCGGTGGCTCAGCCTGGTGGAGCGGCCGCTTGGTAAGCGGCAGGTCGCGGGTTCAAACCCCGCCCGG
>LGET01000214.1 GCA_001507935.1 Thermococcales archaeon 44_46 | reverse complement strand
GAGGGGGTGGTAGATTATCACGAAGTCCACTAAGAAGGGGTATCTGTGAACGATGTCCATAACCTGATCTATGTGGAGCTTTGCTCCGCCAAGGCTTATTGTATCTTTCTCTCTTATTATACTTACTACATCTCCATCAACGACTTTTGCCAAGTCGCCAATTCTGTAGTTGAACAGCGGAAGTCCTGTAAGTTCCCCGTCGTTCATGATTTTAGTTATGTATATCTCGTGATACTCCTTGTACTCTTCGTCCTTGGTTTGTTTGAGAACTATCAAAGACTCAGAGAAGCTGAAAGGAGTTGCTTTTTTCTTTGTAATTAGTCTGTAACCTGTTAGTCCATCTTCCGTACTTGCAAACACATCAAATATTACCGCATTTGGAAAGTTCTCGAGAACAACTTTTGCAAGTTCTGTTGTCAGAGTTTCTCCACCCATGATTATAAGCTGGATATCGTTCCGTATGTCTTCCGGAAGAGTTAAGCTGAGGTTGTATACTGCAGCAGTTAATCCAAATATCCCTGTTGCTTTTATTTCCTTCAGCTCCTTTATTAGTGTATCTCTCATTCGCAGGTACTGGATAGGAATTTGGTGATACCTGATGTTTGCATCTGAAAATCCTTCAATTGCAAAAACTCCGGAAGAAGATGGTAATGGAGCTGTGAATGATGCCATAATTGACCCTTCCAAGTGCTCTCGGGCCCAGGAGCGAGCCTGACGGCGATATCTTTTCTTGTCATCGTAAGTAAAAGCTACTCTTTTAGGTTTACCTGTAGTTCCACTTGTCCTCATTATTCCATGGAAGACATCTAGGTTTTTTATGTATGTGGGCCATACTTTACCTACTTCATACAGATCATGTGGTGTGAGGAAGATATTGCTGATCTCTGAGAGCAGTGTGTCCGGGGTTAGTTCATCTAAATTTATGTTTGAGAACTTCTCTTTCCAGAATTCCGTGGTTTTATACGCTGTTTCAGCTGTGTATCTTAGACTTTCTAAATCTTTTTTTCCAACAATTAAGCCCTCCATAGGTCTCCCCTCAAACTACTAAATATAACCCTCCGTTATTATAGAACTTCCATTTATTAAAATTTTGGGTTTTGAAGTAGAAAAATTTCTGGGGATTAATAACATTTTTATAATCTTCTTGTAAACTTTATATGTGGTGGTGTAATGTTATACAAAGATATAATAAGCGAATATAAAGACCCTCTAAACATAAGTGAAGAGAAAACAAAAGAATATTTGCAGAAAATTTTCGAATATCATTTCGAAAATACGCCATATTGGAAAAGATTTAAAGGTCAAGTTAATCTGGATGAAATTTTTCAAGGAAAGTTGGAAGAGGTCTTTGAAAACATATTCAATGCAGGGTTATTTGTTAATGAAGACCATCTAAGAGAAAACTGGCTGGACTTCTTTCCAGAAAACTATGAGGGAAAAATCAGGTTTTATCAATCTTCAGGTACCACTAGGGAAAGAGCAATTACACATTGGGACTACGAGTATATGAAACTTCTCGTGAAGTACCTTAAGGTATCTCTTGATAAAATATACAATCTAAACGAAATTTATAATGAAGAACATAAGATGAGAGCCTTGGCTCACGGTCCCTATGGCTGGTATCAAGAAGAAACGAGTGAGCTTGTTTGGTCTTATGGTGGTTTACTCTATTTCATCGGAGTGGAAACCGATGGTATAAAAGAGGAACTTGAAAAAGGAAACCTTGAAAAGGTATTAAAAGGAAGACTAGCACCATTGGTAAAATATACAAGGAGAGTCTTTGAAAAAGATAGTATCAACACATTCAGAACAGGGCCGCAGATGCTTACTATTGTTCCTGAACCAGATGCTTTAGAGACCATAATTTTAAGTGGACTCGGTATCTCTGCTGAGTTTCTCAGAGAGATTCAAGGAACCTTTAAAAATTCGATTATAATCCCCCTTTATGGTTACTATGCATTTGGAGACTTAGTAGGAATGCTTAAAAATGATGATGTTGTATATTATCCTAACTATCCGTTTACCCTAATATTTCCATTAACTCGAAAAGATGAAAAGTTTGAAATTGTTGATTACGGCAGGAGAGGGAGAATGGGTTTGATAATAGCAAGACCTGAACTTCTCATTGTAAAGGTGGAGAATGAGAGCATGAGCAGAGCTCCCCCCATATCCCCATTTAAATGGGATGGATTTGCAAATCCCAAGAGGGAGAAGGAGGGTTATGGATGGTAAATTATGCACTATTGTCCACTATACAAGGTGGTATTGTTCTAGGAGCGGACATCTTGGCTTTTATCCTTATTCTGCGTGTTTATTTAAAAACCAAACGAAAATCTGCCTTACTTATCTCCCTTGCTTGGTTTTTTGATATTCTAACAGTCCTAAGTTACAGTGTTGTGAATCCCTACGCAATTGGATTGTTTTTAAGTATGGTTTCAGTTTTAATGTTTTCTGGCATTGTAGAATTGGTTAAAGAAGAAAATGGAAATACACTGACAGTAGGAATACTGCCGTTCTCCTTAATAGGTCCATCAGTTGTTCTGTACCTTATTGTATTGGAAGAACTTGCAAAAATTGGAATAGTTAATATGCGAGAGGGATATCTAGTGATGGCAGGCTCTCATGTAGTTGGAGGGATATTTTTCTTCCTTGCAGGATATTCCATCAAAAACATTATTGGTATATATGGAAGAAAGGCAAAGTATCTATCTATCGGGCTAATACTTTTTGGAGCTCATCTCTTTCCAATTCCAATAATCTATGGGCTCCCCGAGCACCTCCAATTGGTATATCCGGCAATTGGATACGCTATCTCTGCAATACTAGTGGTGCTTTTAACAGCTCTTACAATAAAGCTCACATCTTCTGAGGAGTTCCTCAGGCTAAAAACAATGGAAATACACGAAGTTAAGATAGCGCCCGGTGTCAGGATAAT
>LGET01000213.1 GCA_001507935.1 Thermococcales archaeon 44_46 | reverse complement strand
AAAGTTCGGGAGGGAGAAGAGGTTGACGTTGTCTTTGACATGAAGAAAATCCACACCTTCGATAAAAAAACAAAAAAAGCAATATTCTAAAAAACTTTTTAACCTTTCTTTTTCTCGTATCTTTTATGAGTTTTGAGAAACTCGCTATGTTCCTAGTCGAAAGACATCCAGAGGGAAAATTCGTTGAAATAGGAGTTGGATTCAACTTTAAAGTAGCATTAAAGCTAAAAGAACTCGGAAGAGAGGTTTTAGTTGTGGATTGGAACGCCGAGGCAGTTAAAAAGGCCAAGGAATTAGGATTGGAAGCTTATGTGGATGATGTTTTTTCACCGAGGTTGGAGATATACAGGAACGCAACTGCTATATATTCTGTTCGGCCAACCCCAGAAATCGTTGAGCCAATTTTAAAGCTGGGCAAACTGCTTAAAACCCCTGTGTACATTTTGCCGTTTTCTCTCGATTCAATGCCCAGAATTTTGAAGCTCGAAAACTACAATGGATTACCTGTTTACACCTGGAGGCCATACGGGAAAGATATATAAATTAACATCCAATTTGGTGTGGTGATAGAATGAGGCTGTTCGGAACTGCGGGAATTAGAGGTCCTATTAATTCAAAAATTACTCCAGAGCTTGCTCTAAATGTCGGAAAAGCCCTTGGTACGTATATTGACCACGGTACAGTTGTTGTAGGGAGAGACGCAAGAACATCAAGTATAATGCTCGAAAGTGCAATCGTAAGCGGTCTACTGAGCAGCGGTGTGGATGTCATCAGAATTGGCCTTGTTCCAACCCCAATGCTTGCATGGGCCACAAACAAGCTTGGAAACGCTGGTGTAATGGTAACGGCATCCCACAATCCACCGAGTGATAATGGCATTAAGGTGTTTAATGAGAAAGGAATAGAATTCTTTTTGGAACAAGAAGAGGAACTGGAGAGAATAATCTTCTCCAAAAGCTACAAAATTGCCCCATGGGATAAAATTGGAAGCGTAAAAGACTTAGATTTGAGAGAGCAGTATATTGGAGAGATACTGGATTATGTAAATCACGAGACCAAATTGAAAATTCTCTTGGATATGGGGAATGGTGCTGGTAGTTTAATAACTCCATATTTATTGAGAGAGATGGGAGCAAAAGTCGTGACGTTGAATTCCCATCCAGACGGACATTTCCCGGGTAGAAAATCCGAGCCTACCTATGAAAACATAGCATATTTAAGCAATCTTGTCAGAGAGCTTGGCTTTGACCTCGCTATCGCTCAAGATGGTGATGCTGACAGAATTGCGATATTCGATGAAAAGGGCAACTATATAGAGGAAGACACTCTGATAGCGCTTTTTGCAAGGCTCTATGCCAGAGAACATAATGGAGGAAACGTTGTAGTTTCAATAAACACTTCCTTCAGAATCGATAAAGTCGTGGAAGAGGAAGGTGGAAAAGTATACAGAGTCCCACTGGGTCAGCTCCATGATGGAATAAAGAAGTACAACGCGATATTTGCCTCAGAACCGTGGAAGTTCATTCATCCCAAGTTCGGACTGTGGATTGACAGCTTTGTTACAATTGGGCTGCTAGTGAAAATAATCGACCAAGAAGGAAAGCCGCTCTCAGAGATAGTCAAAGATATCCCGCAATACTACATGATAAAAAAGAATGTGAGGTGCCCGGACGAGATAAAATACCAAGTTATCGAGAAGGCAAAAGAGGAGTTACAAAAGTATCTAAACGACCAAATTAAAGAAAGCATAACGATTTCTGGCATAAGACTAAACCTTAAGGACGGTTCATGGGTACTTGTGAGAGCGAGCGGAACCGAGCCGAAGATTAGAGTTGTTGTAGAAGGAGTTACGGAAAAAAGAAGAGATGAACTGTTCAATTTGACATACAACTTGGTCAATAAACTGGTCTCAGAGGTCTCTGGCAGGTCTTAGGGTTCTTAGCTGTATGTCCGTTTTTTCCATTTTAACTTTGAATCCCTCTTTTGCAACCAAGGTTTTTACTCCTGTCACGGTTTCTATGAATTTAGCCTCTTTATAGGGGTTTGCAAAGTGCATTTTCATGCCTATATGGCTCATTATCAGCATTTCTGGTTTTTGTTCCATGTCCTTCAGCATGTAAATAATGTCCTCGGTGCATAGGTGATAAGGAATCCTCATGTTCGTCGGCCTTGTTACTGATGCTATCAACAGCCTAACGCCATCATATAGTTTTTTCAAGTCCTCGAAGTACTCCGTGTCCGGGATATATCCTATTTTTCCAACGGGAGTTTTTAGTATAAACCCTATTCCAGTTGGATCCGAATGCACGGTGGGGGTTATCGTCATTTCGTCTTCTCCAAGCGGCAGTCTTTCTCCCGGGTTCGGAATATGAACTTCTTCCAATGAATCGAGGTGGTATTTTGATATCGCTGGAGTGTGGTTTTCATCTCCGTAGACCACGCTCTTTGATGCTATGAGCATGCCTCGTTTTTTTGTTACTCCAACTGTCATCCCTTCTACCATAATCTCGGCATCATTGCAGTGGTCTGTATGCCGATGGGAAACAAAAAGTACGTCTATTTTCCTCGGGTCTATCTTGTATCTCCATGCTCTAATTAACGCCCCCGGCCCGGGGTCTACGTAAATTCGCTTACTTGAGTTAATGAAAAAGCCGCCAGTGGGGCGAAATTGAGTTATTGTGATAAATCTTCCGCCACCACTGCCCAAAAAGAGTATCTCAACCAATTTACCTCCCTCCGCTTTTTAGCGATATTAATAGTTAGGAGTAAACGCATATATAAGCTCTATGGAAATTCATGAGAGCAGGTTTATGAAGATCTTTTCATATACTAGTACATGAATGCACTTTTTGGGAAATTTATGTAAATTTTTGGAACAATAGTGAAATAGAATACGACATTAGTTTTTTCTTATATAACCAAAAGTATTTTATAT
>LGET01000212.1 GCA_001507935.1 Thermococcales archaeon 44_46 | reverse complement strand
CTCAAAAAGTAAACCGTGTTTTCATCCTTTGCTATCTTTTTTATGATGTCTTTCTCAACTTCACTTCCATCAGGGAAGACCACCTTATCCTCTTTAACTAGAACTGCATGCGATCTGTTCGTTTTCCTTAAATCGAGGTTTACTCTAACCTTTCCCCCAGAAAGTAGCATAATCCTGGCCTCTCTGAATGTTAAGAAGTAAATTTCTTCCATGTCCCCCACTCAAGAGAGAAAAGTATAAATGGGTTAAAAGATTTTGGTCATCCCACGACTCTTTCAAAAACCCTTTCAAAGTTTTTGAATGCTATTGCTTCAACTTCTCTTTTGCTGAAAGTCTCGTTTAGTCTCTTCAAAAGCTCTGGTATTTTACTTTCGTTCTCAAATCCCTTGACGCTTTTTTCACTCCATCCTTTGAGATAATAGACGAAGTCAAAGCCGAGTCCAACGTGTTCGTAGCCCGCTAAATCCGCTATGTATTCTATGTGGGCAACTAGTTTGTCCAGCGTTGGGTTTTCCTTATCTACAAAACTCGGGATTGCATTGACTCCTATAACACCGTCTCTCTCCGCTAGGGCTTTTATTTGGTCGTCTTTGAGGTTTCTGGGATTCGGGCAAAGGGAGTAGGCGTTAGAGTGGGAGGCTATGATTGGGAAGGACGTTGTTTCAATAACGTCCCAGAAGCCCTGCTCGTTTAGATGGCTCACATCCACAACTATGCCGAGCTCTTCCGCTTTTCCAAGCACCTCTATGCCAAAGTTGGTTAAGCCACCTTTTGTTCTTTCAAAAACACCGTCACCTATGGCGTTTCTCAGGCTCCAAGTCAGTGTTAGAACCCTTAAACCCAGGGCATAAAATACCTCAAGCAGGTCTAAGCTGTTTTCTATTGGTTCTCCGCCTTCCAGTCCGAGCCAGAGTGCCACTTTTCCATTCTTAATGGCATTTCTCATGTCTTTTACACTGGTTACAAGCTCAAAGCTTGGGCTTTCAATAACGTCTTTGTGAAGGTTGTTCAGAACTTCTAGGGCATGTCTTAGTGCAATGACTCTTTTTTCTGGCGGTGTCCAGATAGCCATTACTCTTGATCTTATTGTTTCCCCAAAGAACCGCTCAAAGCTTCTCTCTAAAACCGCGTTACCGTTCTTTCTTTCCTCGTAGATATATAGCGGTAAATCAGAATGGGCATCAAATTATCACTATTTTCACCCATAAGGTATCTGCTTTTAGTATTTTAGTATTTTCCTTAGCTCAGTTAGTGTAGCGATGCGGATGCGGGTATCGGGTATCAAATTAGCTACCTTGAAAGCACCTTCAATTTCTCCGCTTTTTAGCATTCCCATGGTTATTTCTGCCATAATTTCAGAGCGCAGCTCGACGTCTTCAATGGTCATAGAAAGCTTTAACGCTTCTTTAAACTGTTCGAGCTCGGTCAATAGTTTGATCACGTACAACAGATGTCGTTTGGATACCTGGAGTTCCTGAAGATATTTGAGAGCGGTTTCAACGATTTGAGCGTATCCAATGGTCTCGTTCTTTTTCATCCATAGTGCTACCTCTAAAAGGCCAATAAACACCGTCTCATCGTTAAATGTTCGTATAATTAGTTTAGTGGCATAAACATACTTACCCTCCGAGATGGCTTTTCTTATTTCGGGCAAACCAACTGTGGCGAGGGTTCTCGCCAGATCGATCTTTCTTTCAACAGTCGCGGCTTTGGTAGGCACGTGGAGCTTTTCAAACAAATCATGAGCTCTTCTGTAAAATTTGATAGCTTCCTCCGAGGGGAGTTCGTCCCCAACGCTCTCTATTATGCTTCCCAGCTCTATGAGGTACTCGGTCTTCTTTACATAATTTACCTTTAGGTTAACCACTATGTCAAAAACTTTTTCAAATAAGTCCAGCGAGAAATCAACAAGCCCGGAAATACCCATATAATACGCAATATTTGCCAGGGGATATATCCTGTCTTCAGATTTTTTTATTTTTTCAGCTTCTTTTATGGCTTTTTCGAACAGCCCCAGAGCGTATTCAGTATCCCCCATTATATAATATACAGAAGCAATATCTGCGAGTGCTTTTGATTTTTCTCCTTTATCTTTAATCTTCTTGGAAAAATACTCCGCATCTTCTAAACAACCATAAGCTATCTCTATATCCTGCGTGTAAATCACCCTAGCCATACCGCTAAGGGCTAATACTTTGTCTAGATTATCGTCTAGGTGGTTAACCAATTCCAAAGCTTCTTCATATCTTCCGTTTTTTGCTAAAAACACAATATCATCAATTTCGACCATCATTATCAAAAAGTATATTGGGCAAACAACTTAATAAACATTCTCCCCTTCTTGATATGGGGGTTCAAAAATGCTTACGCTGGCACTTTACAATTCATATGATCCTAAGAAGCTTCACGAAGCGCATCTGAGAGCCATCGCTAGAGCAGCTCCCATTTGTCATGCCTTTGATTTCCATCTGGCTCTCATAGGGTTCCCATTCGAAAAAAAGAAACCCATTGAACTAGCCGAGGAAATCTCCCAAAATACCACCATCGGGGAGGGTGGAAAATACCTTATAGAACTGGCAAAGAGCAATAAATTCCACTTACTTGAGTTTCCAAGAGGGGGCTTTCCTCCCCAGTTCGGTCATATTGTGGCAACTACACGGAAGCCCAGTAAAAACAAGGAAATATCTTCTCATCAGCTTGCAGAAAGGGCTCTTAAAGGGGAAAGCTTTATGCTAATTGTTGGCCTTGGAAGGCATGGACTTCCGAAGGAAATCTTTAAGTTGGCTAACTATCATTTAGATATCACCGATGGAAAGAGAATAAGTCTGGAAACATGCACTGCCATAGGTTCAATACCGACGAAGATTAGAACAATCATGGAGGAATTGAAATGGAGGAAAAGTTATTAAGTGGATGGAAAGGGGACGTTGCATTTCTTCTCATCAGCCTTGTGGTTGTTTTTGC
>LGET01000211.1 GCA_001507935.1 Thermococcales archaeon 44_46 | reverse complement strand
GGTCACCCCCTAGCAGAGCTTTCAAGGACAATCATACCGGGTGAAGCAAAGAAGGAAGAGGAAGTGCCCGAAGCCCTCAAGAAGGAAGAGGAGCTTGTCAGCTACTGGTACATCCTCACACCAGAGGGAGAGCTCATTGAGGTGGACAAGTTTGACTTCTCTGGCTATGAAAACCTCAGAAAGTTTGCAAACTATGAAATAAGCAAGAGCAGAGTTGCAACGGAAGAACCTCCTCACGTTAAGATAATGCTTGAACAGGAGCTTGTGGACTATGAGGAAGGCAGCGACCCCGGAAACCTCAGGTACTATCCAAAGGGAAGGCTCATAAAGTCCCTTCTTGAGAACTACGTGACGGAGAAGGTTATCGAATATGGAGCAATGGAAGTTGAAACGCCAATTATGTATGACTTCGAGCACCCAGCCCTTGAGAAGTACTTAAACAGATTTCCAGCAAGGCAGTACATAGTAAAAAGCGGTGATAAAAAGTTCTTCCTCAGGTTTGCAGCCTGTTTTGGTCAGTTCCTTATAAAGAAGGACGCCACAATCAGCTATCGCCACCTGCCGCTTAGAATGTATGAACTCACGAGATATTCATTTAGAAGGGAAAAACGCGGTGAGCTCTCCGGCCTGAGAAGGCTTAGGGCATTTACAATGCCCGATATGCACACGGTAGCTAAAGACCTGCAGCAGGCAATGGAAGAGTTTAAGAAGCAGTATAAGCTCAGTATGGAGGTTCTCAAGGGAGTTGGATTAACTCCGGAAGATTATGAAGTGGCAATAAGATTCACAGAAGACTTCTGGAATGAAAACAAAGACTTCATAGTAGAGCTCGCAAGGATAATCGGAAAGCCTGTCTTAATCGAGATGTGGAAGCAGAGGTTCTTTTACTTCATCCTCAAGTTTGAGTTCAACTTCGTCGATAACCTCGACAAGGCAGCGGCGCTAAGTACAGTGCAGATAGATGTGGAAAACGCCCAAAGGTTTGGCATAACATACTACGACGAGAACGGAGAGGAGAAATATCCATTAATTCTCCACTGCTCGCCAAGTGGGGCAATAGAGAGAGTCATGTACGCTATACTTGAAAAGCAAGCAAAGCTCATGAAGCAGGGCAAGAAGCCCATGTATCCGCTCTGGCTCAGCCCAATCCAGGTTAGAGTCATCCCCGTCAGCGAGAAGTACCTTGATTATGCCCTCTACGTTGCCGGAAAGCTTGAGGGAGCAAAGATAAGAGTCGACGTCGATGACAGAAACGAGAGGCTCAACAAGAAGATAAGGGAAGCAGAGAAAGAATGGATACCCTACATAGTTGTCGTCGGTGAAAACGAGAAGAGAATGGGAGTAATTACAGTCAGGAAGAGAGAAGGTGGCCAGTACGAGATGCAAATTGAAGACTTAATAAAAGAAATAAGGCAGAAAACAGAAGGATTCCCCTACAAGCCGAGGCCACTGCCACTGCTTGTGAGCATGAGGCCGAGGTTCAGAGGATGATTCCTCTTCTATTAACTTTATTTTCAAGTTAAGAAGAGAAAAGAAAAGATTCACTCTTCTTGAGCTTTTGGTTCACCAAGCATTTCCTTCAGAAAAGCCTGTGATTCTGGAGCAAACTGCTTTTGGGGAACTTCCTCTCCAAATTTATTGAAGACCTTTGCCTCAAGGAAGTTCAGTTCAAATATCTCATACTTCTCGCTATCTTTTTCAGCAACATTGATGCCGTGCTTGGCTAAGTGGTCGGGGACGTTCTCTATATCGACGTATTTCCCACATTTTTCACACTTGTAGAACTGCCAGAAGACGTAATCTTGGCCGTTCATCATGTTGCTCTTCAAATGTCTGACTAAAAGTCCACCTAAGTATTCGTAAAAGTCCTCTTGGACGAGCTTTCCATCTCTCTCAACGACCTTAAATCCTCCCCAAACTATATGGTCGTGGATATCCATCAACGTGGCCTTCAAAAATCTCTCTGAGAGTACGAAAGCGCCGTTCTTTATGTAAAACGTTCCGTTATCAGGAAGAACTACTATGTCTATTCCGTACTCCTCTTTCTCCTCACTTAATTTCTCAGCTTCTTCTTTACTTTCCGCGAGTTTTATCCTAACAGGGAGTCTGCTCTTTCTGTGGTAGCCCACTATCTTATCTTCATAAATGTCCCAATGGTAATCATCCAGCATCCTTATTCTTGAGTAGACTCCCTTCACTCTGGCACTTAGCTCGCTGTATTTCATTCACACCACCGTTAGAACCTCAACCTTAGGATTAATAAGTCTTCCCGGAAAAATTTAAAAAGGGTTGCAGAGGCGAAAAAATCTTTTAAAGCCTAAATGAAAGAGAAAAGTGGAGTGAGACAATGCTTCCCGAAGAGATAGAAGAGCTCCTAAAAGGAATGAATGAAGAAAAAGTCCATGGAGCATCATATCTAGCAAAAATGGGAGCTAAAGCTTACATGCTGCTCGCAGAAAGGTTTGAAGGGGAAGAGCTGGTTGAAAAGCTCAAGGAACTCGGGGTTGAAATCATCAACGTGAATCCCACCATGGCGTCCCTTTACAACCTGGTTAGGTTCATACCGATAACTCCCGATCCAGAGTTTGTCAAGGCGAAGGCAGAGGAGTTTATAAGGTTGAGCGAGGAGGCAAAGCGAGAAATCGGGAACATTGGAAGCGAGCTGATAGACCACAACGAAGTCATTATAACACACTCCTATTCTTCGACAGTCTTTGAGATATTAAAGAAAGCAAAAGAAAAAGGTAAGATCTTTAAAGTGGTTCTGACCGAGAGCGAACCGGACTACGAGGGGCTGTTCCTCGCCAAAAAGCTTGAAGAGCTTGAAATCCCCTTCGAGGTTATAACAGACGCTCAGCTGGGACTTTTTGCAAAGAAGGCAACCCTGGCATTGGTAGGTGCCGACAACATCACCAAAGACGGCTACGTTTTTAACAAAGCTGGAACTTACCTGCTTGCACTTGCCTG
>LGET01000210.1 GCA_001507935.1 Thermococcales archaeon 44_46 | reverse complement strand
ATTGCTCAGGATTACAACATTTACATCCTTAGCGACGAGCCGTATGAGCACTTCCTGTACGATGGGGCAAAGCACATACCTATGATAAAGTATGCTCCGGACAATACAATCCTGGCAAACAGTTTTTCAAAAACTTTCGCAATGACTGGATGGCGTTTAGGATTTACAATAGCTCCTGAAGAGATAATAAGGGACATGATAAAACTTCATGCTTACATAGTTGGAAACGTAGCGTCTTTTGTCCAGGTTGCGGGAGTTGCAGCCCTTAGAGAGGAAGCAAGCTGGAAGGCAGTGGAGCAAATGCGCAATGAATACGCAGAGAGGAGAAAACTCGTTTTAGAGCAATTAAAAGAAATACCCTACATAAAGGCTTTTGAGCCAAAAGGAGCGTTTTACATCTTTGCCAATATAAAGGATACAGGAATGAAAAGCGAGGAGTTTGCAGAATGGTTGCTGGAGAAGGCAAGAGTGGTTGTTATCCCGGGAACGGCATTTGGGCCTAATGGCGAAGGCTACGTCAGAATAAGCTATGCAACAAGCAAGGAAAAGCTCTTAGAGGCTATGGACAGAATGAAAAAAGCTCTTGAGGAGCTTTAGTTCTTTAATATTCTTTTTGAGGTGGTAACGTGAAGGAGATCCTTTATGTCTTTGTTGCAATATTCCTTGCAGAATTGGGGGACAAGACTCAGCTAGCAACAATCGCCTTTGCTTCCAAATACGGTTGGGCAAAAGCATTTCTGGGAGCAATTCTTGGTTTAGCTTCGGTCAATTTGATTGGGGCTGTTTTGGGAGACAAAATAGGTGATGCTTTGCCAGTTGAAGTTATTCACAAGGGGGCCGGCATTTTGTTCATTGTCTTTGGAGTACTGATGCTGCTTGGAAAGCTGTGAGGTGATAGCTATGAAACGCTGGAAATCCGTTATATTGGACACGCTGGTCATGACTGCAGGATTTGGAACTTTAAGCATGATGAGTGTTGCAAAGCCGGATATAGTTTCCCACTTTGGGATAAGTGCCGAGGCTTATGATCTCCAGCACGTGGCATATGTGTTTGGTCTTTTTATAGCGTTCTTGCTTGGACACACAAGGCTCTACGAAGGGAGTTTTAAGAGAAGCGTTGCCCTGGCTCTCAGCTTCGCCGCAATACCTCAAGCTCTGATCCCCTATGTGGGGAACTGGTATCTGGTTGTCTTTCTCAGGTTTATCCAGGGTTTTGTCGTGAGCTTGGTTCCCCTATTCAGCACCCAGATAGCCAATTACTTTGTTGCAGAAAGGCCGTTTGCTAAGGGTATTATTCTCTCAGGTATATTCTGGGGGGGCGTTTTTGGCTCAATAAGCGCCAAATACCTGGTAAGCGCCTTGGGATGGAAGACTGCCTTCTTGGTAACGGTTGCCATAATGTATGCCGTCCTTCTAATATGGTGGCTCCTCACAGAGGACTTTGAAATAGTTCATAAAAAAGAAGGGGAAGAAGAGATAAACATCTGGAAGATGAAGTTTACATGGGTGCTTGGATTCACTTTCTTCCCAGCTCTGTGGGTCATCTTCACAATAGCGGGGTTTTCAGCCTCCATGGGATACGAAGCAGGCTGGAGCAAGGATCAGGTGGCCGCTCTAAGCACGAACCTCAACATATCAAAAGCTCTCTGGTCAATAGTTATGGGATTCGTTGGTTTCCAGCTTTCCAAGAAAAACCCAAGTCCAAGGGGACTCTTTAAGGCGATTGTTCAGGTCATGATACTCTCATACGCAGTGGCTTTTGTTGGATTGGGTATTTATTCCAAGGCAATGCTCGAAGGGAACTATTCACTTGCTTTAGCCTCAGTATGGCTGATTGGTGCTCTTCAGGGTACGGGGCCAGCATTTTGGACCTCAGCCCCAGCAACCTACCCCAAGAGCATCTATCCCAGGGCCTCTTTTGCCCTAGGATTGATTTCCAACTCAGCAAACGCAGTCGCTCCGTCTATCACAGAAGCCCTTGCAAGGCATAGTGAAGCGCTGGCACTTGCGGAGCTTATGCTTATGCCGGTACTGGGAATATTGACCTTGATAGCGGTGTCAAGAATGAAGTTGCCTGTGGAGGAGCTTGGAGATGAGGCTTAAGCCCATCGTTTCCACCTTCTTTTTCTTAATGGGGACGTATTTTGCTGGAATGGGTGTTTTGAGTCTAGATGAAATGTCCACTGCACTCGGGTTTTTTATAATCGCAGGGATACACTTCCTTATTCTCCTGGGAATTCTGCTAGGCAGGGAGCTTGTTGTCCAGATAGGAACTTATATAACACTTTTGGACCTTATCTTTGGCATACTGTGGGTGCTGGTAAGCTTTGAGCCCGCATCTGCTAGCTTGACATTTTTGGCGGCAATTTCCCTTGTACTGATAACCAGCGACGAATTTAAAAACGAAATAAAGTTTGGTTACCAGTGAGGGCAATGAAAGGAAAAGGATACATAACAAAAATGAGTTCTGATGGTTACGGAGTGTTAAAGCTGGTTAGAGATGTTTATGTCCCCTACGCTGTCATTGGAGATTTTGTGGAGGTCAGAAAAACGTTCAGGAGGTTTGGACGTTTAATTGCGGAAGACTTCACTGTCCTCGAGGAGTCACCGTTGAGACAAAATCCCAGGTGTCCATATTTCGGAAGGTGCGGAGGCTGTTTTTGGCAGCACATAAAGTACAAAGAACAGCTAAACCTTAAAATGAAAATATTTGAGGAAACAACTGGAGTCGAAGCTCCAATAAAGGGTTCCCCGAAACTCTGGGGCTTTAGGAACGTAAGCAACTTTATTGTCTCGACAAAGGGCGCTGGATTCAAACGGAGGGATTCCCAGCATATTGTGAGTATCAATCAGTGCCCAGTTTTTTCAAACCGCACTCCGGAGTTCATAAGTGCTTTGAAGCATTTCATGATTGAAGAAAACCTTTCTCCGTGGGATCCAAAAAAGAAAAGCGGTGATATTCACTACCTTTCTGTTAGAGAA
>LGET01000209.1 GCA_001507935.1 Thermococcales archaeon 44_46 | reverse complement strand
CTTGATGAGGCCGTAAAAAGGGCTAAAGAGCTTGTAGAAGAAAAGAACCCGGGATTGAGCGAGGAGGAAAAGGAGAAAATAGCGGAGATAGTGGGGATAGGGGCAGTAAGGTACAACATGATAAAATACTCACCGGAAAAGATAATAACGTTCAGATGGGACGATGTGCTGAACTTTGAGGGTGAAAGCGCCCCATACATCCAGTATGCTCATGCGAGGTGCTGCTCCATAATTAAGAAGGCCCAAGAAGAAGGAACAAGCATCGAGAGCAAAGAGCTCTTAAGCAGGGCAGACTTCTCAAACCTTGACCTGAAAGAAAAAGAGCTAATAAAGATCCTTTCCAAATTCCCGGAAGCCATAAAGACGGCCGGAAGGGACGTGAAGCCCAACATAATAGCAAGCTACGCAAACGAACTAGCAATGGTCTTCAACAGATTCTACATGGCGTTGCCAGTTCTGAAGGCTGAAGAAGGGACGAGGGAGATGAGGTTGCTTTTGGTCATGGCTACAAAGCAGGTTCTAAAGAACGCTCTGAACTTAATGGGAATCGAGGCTCCAGAGGTCATGTGATTCTTTTTCCTTTTTCCACAAACCTAAAATATCTCAAGGTCTATTTATCTCGGTGGTTCTATGAGAGGAGTAATAGTCCCCCTCGTAACCCCCTTCAACGAAGACTATTCTATAGACCTCCAAGCACTGGAAGAGCACATAAACTATCTCCAAAGAGCCGGAGTCAACGGAATTTTTATCAATGCAACAACTGGCGAATTCACGAGCCTCAATTTTGAGGAAAGAAAGCTTCTCGCAGAGAAGGGCAGGGAGATTGTTACCTCAACTTTCTATCTGGTGGGAACGGCCTCAACAAACACCTTTGAAGTGGTTGAGCTGACTAAGCATGCCCAAGATATTGGGGCGGATTATGCAGTCATAGCACCTCCGTACTACTGCCCCCTGAGTGAGGAAGCCCTTTTCAACCACTACTCCATGATAGCAGAGAAAACGGATATCCCAATAATCCTCTACAACATCCCGAGCTGTGCAAATTCTCTAAGCGTTCCACTCATCAAAAAGCTGGCTTTGGAATATTCAAACATATCTGGAATAAAGGAAACCATAGACAGCATAAACCACGTCAGAGATGTCATAGTTGAGGTTAAAGGAGAAAGAAAGGACTTTAAGGTTTTCACAGGCTTAGACCAGCACTTCCTCAACACGCTTCTCCTTGGAGGCGACGGAGGGATAATGGCATGCGCAAACTTTGCCCCGGAGCTCCATATTGCCCTATACAGGGCTTTTGAAGAGAAAAACTTCGAAAAGGCTATGGAGTATGCCAGAAAGCTTGCCAAACTTTCAAAGGTTTACGATCTCGTATCTTCCTTCGGCTCTGCAATAAAGATAGCTATGGGTATAAGGGGCTTCTCCATAAAGCCCATCCTAAGACCTCCATACACGATGGACGGAGAAGATGTTAGAGAAAAGATAAAAGAACTACTGTCCTCACTGGAGCTTGTACCTTAAAATTGCTCCAAGCCCTCCAAATGCCCTGTAGAACTGCTGACCTTCCTCGGTGTCGAGGGAAATCACTTCAACTTCAGCCCCGCTCTCCTCTGCCATTTTTATTAACTCCTCTGCAACATCCCACTTCTCAAAGCTTATGTTCTGGCTTCCGCACTTTGGACAGGTTCTGAGGTTTTTCCTGTAAACCTCGTACTCGCTTTCGGTCATGGTTTTAAGCTCTTCCCAGCCGCAGTGGTTGCACTTAGCCCTAACGCGAACTCTATCGTAGCCCTCGCTTATCAGAAGAGTATCGACCGCCCCAAGCTCAAGGGCTTTTCTCACTTCCTTTTCTCCATATGTTATCAAGCCCGTATCTTTGACCAAGTGTCTGAAGAACTCCTGCACGAGCTTTCTCTCTCTAATTGCCTCGTGCTCCTTCAGTATGTCGCTTGCCTTTTCAACGAGCTCTCTCAATCCGTATTCGCCGTGATAGCTTATGTCCACTACTCCTATGATCTTCTTCTTGAGCTCGTGGTGGAGGTAATCGCCTTCAACGAATTCCTCCTTTGTAGGCCCAGGACCCCCTATAATAATTCCCTTCAGCTCACCCTTTTCAAGGAGGGGCAGAAATGCCTCGTTGGCATGCTGCCCAATTCTCTTCATGAACTCATGGGTCTCTTGCTCTCTAATTCTCTCGTAACGCCTAGCCGACTGACCTCCAGCCCTCGTCTTTCCGGGGACGTTGGATGTAAGCTCATCAATGACCTCTATCTTCTTACCCCTGAGAACCCCTATTGTTGCTTCGTTCTTTTCGACCGTTATTAAACCATAGGCGTCTTTTACTCGAAGCATCTCTTCGAGGGGCTCGGTTACAAAAGTTTGGTCACATCGATAGAGCCTGACGTTAAGCGGTTCAGGTGGGATTATGGCAAAAAGCTGTATGTCTGTAACACCTTCCTGTTCGCTGACGTTTCCCACAAATAAGGCCAGGCCATTCTCTGGTGTTTGCTTGTAAAGCTTGAGGTGCTGCATTGCCCTCTCCAATGCACCAAGGACGTTCTTTCGGGTTGTTTTTGACTTAATGTTTTGTGCCGTGCCGTACTCTTCCCTAAGCTGCTGCATAACCTTGTTTATGTCATAGCCCGCAGGGATGTAGAGTGAGACAAGCTCAGTCCCTCGACCTCGAATCTTTTTCAGCTCTTCAACCTTCTTTTTGAGCTCGTACATCTCAGCAGATTTGTGAGACATGAACATCACCTCTAATAACTTATTTTCTCTCTCCCAACCACTTTTAAAAATTCGACTTTATAAAGGTTTGGAAAAAGCTAAAGGAAGGACAGAAAAATCAAAAGAAAAACTCCCAAAATTCCGCCAACAGCTATTATGAGGAAGTTTATGAGGTCGAGCTCTATGTGGGTAACCGTTCTGCCTACCCGTAAAGTGTGTGTAAAGTGTTAATTTCATAACGGGTAGGCTTCCAGCCTCCCGTCTTCATTGGCTGGCTTTCGG
>LGET01000208.1 GCA_001507935.1 Thermococcales archaeon 44_46 | reverse complement strand
TCAACCGCGGTTATCTGCATCATAGTCTCGAAGTTGTTCTCCTTAAGGAGCATGAGAAAATCCCTTATCCTGTCCGGAGGAATGCGGAATTCTATCCTTCTCTGCCTCCTAACTGTTCCCTCTGCATATGGTGCTTTTTGGAGTATCGTATCTACAATTTTCTGCTCTTTTTCAAGGGTCATTCCTCTCCTCCCCCGATTTCTTTTCTCTTATTCATTAACCATGGAATCCATCTTCTTGCTGTTCTCTCTCTCCAACCCTCGCCAAACAGTTCGTCCTGATTCTTCTTGTAGTATTCGTAGTTTTCCTTGTAACGCTTCCAGCCGTCTGCCTTACCCGTCTCTATGAGTTCCATTATCTTCTTTATTCCATCCATAACTGCTTCTGGCCTTGGCATACATCCAGCTATTGCAACGTCAACTGGTATATACTTGTCGAGGTGCTTGATGGCGTTGTAGGCATCCCAGTAAATTCCCCCATTTAGTGGACAAGATCCGTGAGCAAGTACATACTTTGGATCAGGCTGCATTTCATATGTGATTATTATTCTTTTGAGGGTCTTGGGAGTCACATAGCCGGTAATAAGGAAGAGATCGGCCATTCTTGGTGCTGGATTAGGCATCATACCAAAACGCTCTAGATCATATCTTGAGGTCATCAATGGGGGCATCTCAATTCCGCCACATCCTGTACAGAATGCAACAATCCACATACTTCTCTTTCTCGCAAAGTTAATGAGTGGTTCATACAATCTCCAGTCTACCATCATTTTCACCTCACAAACTTGCTAATATCGCTCCAAGGGCGGCTATTATCGTTGGCCACTTCCAGTAAAACTTTGCCGCTTGGTCTATTGTAAATCTCGGGAATATCGCGCCTATGAATGTGGCTATGAGAAGTACTGCTATCTGCTTGATTAGAAGTATTACCAAACTTGCCAATGTGTTAAGGATCGGGTTTGCAAATGCTGTAACTACAGCTCCTCCGAGGAATATATTCGCAAAGAACAAGGTCTCAGCGAAGAGGGCTATTGCGTGCTGTATCTGAAGTATTCCCATGTGTTTACCTCCGAACTCAACCATTGGACCCAGAGAGATTTCACCTGGAGCAATCATGATGTCAAAGGGTTCCTTCCCAAACATCGCTTGCAGGACAATGTCATAAGCTATTGCCGCCAAGAATAGTGGTAGATGGAATAAACTCCATCCCATCGTTTGCTGAGCCATCACTATCTCGTAGGTGCTGAAGGTGCCGTAGAACTCTGCAAGAGCCACTATGGCAAATCCAAGCGGTACCTGGATGGCGAGCATCGTCAGGAGTGCACGCTGGGCACCTATGCCTGCATAGGGGTTTCCGGAACTCATTGCGGCGAACATTATTCCGAGCATTGGGATTTCGAGGAGGAAGGTGATAAGCACTAGGTCACCATAGGCTCTAAGGACTCCAATGCTGCCAATAGGAATGAACATCAAAGCCAGTATTGTCGCTCCTAGGGCGTAGATAACACCGAAGTCGTAGATTAAACCATGGGTTATGTTGCTCTTCTTTGAGAGGAGCTTTATGGTATCAAGGATGGGCTGGTAAATCGGCGGCCCAACTCTTCTGTGAATTCTCGCCGTGACTATTCTGATTATTCCCATGAACATAAATCCCACGAAGGTTGCATAAATTAAAATTAGGAGAGCCTTCAAAGCGGTTTCAATCATTCTTCACACCCCCCATAGTGCAAGGATTAACAAGACTATCGCCAGATACCATGCATAGCTTTGAGTGTTTCCGTTGTATATGAAATTCCTCAAAACTTCTGCTAAGTCTTCAACCCAAGCCCCTATGTCTCTGTAGAGCTTGTCGAAGCTTATCCTGAGCCAGAAGGATAGGGTCTCCTTCAGAGGAAGGAAGAAGTTTCTTCTTATGGTGAGGTTGTACTCCATCGTAACGGGGTTACCCGACTGGTAGGTGTCTGTAACGGGGACCTTTCTGACCTTTGCTCCAAGGAAGTAGATTATTCCTGCGATGATGATGCCCACTATCAGGTATATGAGTATTGCCAGCGCGTTGTATCTTCCAAAGCCCAAGTCAAGTATGAAGAGGTTTCCACCGATGACTTCTTTTCCAAAGATTTTGTTGAGCTCTCTGGCAACCAATCCTGGAGCTATGCCCAAGACGACGTTGAAAAGGGCCAGTATTGCCATCGCTATCGCCATTGGTAGCGGGGCGTCCTTGGTATCATCAAGGTCTGTTGGTCTCTGACCGAACCAAACGGCATAGGTAAACCTTATCAGGTAAACGAAACCTATTGCGCTTCCAAAGAAGACCATGCCGCCGAGTATCGGGAGGTTCTGGCTTATCACAGCTTCAAAGAGCACCCACTTGCTCGCAAATCCAACGAGTGGGGGTATACCTGCTAAGCTTAAAATCGCCACGAATGCCATTGCAAAGGTGAAGGGCATCTTCTCAGCCAATCCTCCCATGTCTGCGAAGCTTGTCTTTCCTGTGCGGTAAACGATCGTAGCCACTATAAGGAAGAACAATCCCTTGAAGAGTGCGTGGCTTAAGGCGTGGAAGAGAGCTGCCTGCATGCTTAAAGCCGTGCCCACCCCTATACCGACCAGTATGTAGCCAACTTGGCTTATACTTGAGTATGCGAAGAGCTTTCTTATATCTTCTTGGAGAGCAGCCAGGAGACCACCGACGATTATTGTTAGACCTCCGAGGAAGGCTATTATGTAGCCGAACTTTGTAGTGCTTCTAAACCCTCCAATCTCAATCGCTAGACGGGTTCCCATGAGGATGTACAGCATTATGAATCCATAAACTCCCGCCTTGCTTAGAACTCCACTGAACATGGCTGCATAACTCTGGTTTGTTTCAGAGTAAGCATCTGGCGCCCACACATGGAGTGGGAACATTCCGGCTTTGACCCCAAATGCTATGAGGAAGAGCAGGTAAATGAGGGCGCTTTCGCCTTTGCTGAAGACTGTATCTGCCCCAAAGGCTGCTGCATAGGCATCTTGGTACAT
>LGET01000207.1 GCA_001507935.1 Thermococcales archaeon 44_46 | reverse complement strand
GGGATTATAGCCATTTCTGGGTCGATGTGAAGGCTGAAGGAGACGACCTTAAGGTAGAGCTTGTTTTGGCAAGGAAGTGATCAAAAATCTTTTAACCTTTGAAATCAAGTTAAACTATGGTGTTTAAAATGAAGACCTTCCTCACGGAACAGCAGATCAGAATACTGCGTTTGAGAGCTAAAGGGTTAAAACAAAGTGAAATAGCTGAAATTCTGGGCACAAGCAGGGCAAATGTGAGTATTTTAGAAAAGCGCGCACTGGAAAAAATTGAAAAAGCCAAAAATACTCTTCTGCTTTGGGAACAGATAAACTCCAAAGTTGCCATTGAGGTCAAAAAAGGAGAAGACATATTTAGGGTTCCGGACAAGCTTTTTGAGAAAGCCGACGAGGTTGGGATAAAAGTCCCATACACAACCGCGGAAATCATAGCCTTCCTCGTTGAAAACGCTCCGATAGAGGAGAGAATAGCAAAGAAGAACTTTGTTCTGTTTTTGGACACCCGCGATAAGCTTAAGGTGAGCGAGCACTTACTGGAGGAGCTTGAGGAGATAGGGAAGGATTAAGGACGTGAAAACACCGTTTAGTGCCATTGCAAGACCACTGACTGCCCCAGAAAGCTCATCGTCCAGTATTATTCTTGCAGTTCCTAGTCCATGGGAAGTAACTCCCATTGCAAGCCCTCTCGCAACCCGGTCCTTTATTTTGAAAGCATCTAGCA
Organism: Thermococcales archaeon 44_46; assembly: GCA_001507935.1. GTDB lineage: Archaea > Methanobacteriota_B > Thermococci > Thermococcales > Thermococcaceae > Thermococcus_A. The sequence goes on along the minus strand of LGET01000207.1, from coordinate 2,307 downwards.
TCTCAACTCCAATGGCATTTCCTAGTATTCCCGTTAGTATGACTAAAACTGCCGTTAAAGGTGGTATGCCTCCTATCTTCTCACTAACCCCTATGGCTATTGCCGTTGTAATGCTCTTAGGGGCTATGCTTAGAAGAACGCTCTCGCTACCACCAAAAATCTTTGCAACGTAAAATGCGCTTAGGATTGCTAGCGTCCCACCAAAGACTATTCCCGCGAATATCTCCTTTGAATACTCCTTTATTATTCCTCTCTGCTTATAGAGGGGGACTGCAAGGCTAACAACTGCCGGGCTTAAAAGGTAGCTTATAATCTTGGCACTCTCCATATAAGTCTCGTAGCTAATCCCTGTCAGATGTAGGATGAACGCTATTGCGATTATAGAAAGCATGACAGGATTTAAGTAGAAGGCTCTTTTCTTTTCATAAATCTTTGAAAATAAGTAGAAAACTGCAATCGTTAGAAAAATTCCGAGGGAGTTCATTTTTCGCCACCTCTTAGGAGTTCAACAAACTTCGCCGTTAAAATCAACGTAAGAGCAAAGCTTATCACCAAGGCCCCAAAAATCGGGACTGCCTGGCTTTTTATGAGCCCCCAATATGTTATGACTCCAACTCCTGGTGGGATAAACATCACGCTCATATTCTTTATGAAGAACTCTGCTTCTTTTTCAACGTCTTTCAGCTCTACAACGTTGAATAAAAGTGCAAAAGTTAGCAAAATCATTCCGATGACGTTCCCGGGTATTGGAAGATTAAATGCTTCGCTCAAGAGCTCTCCAATGAAGAGAAAACCGAAGATTATGCCAAGTCCCTTGTACATAAGCATCATAAAAAACTAAGATACAGAAAGATAAAAATCTAACGAATCACTCAAAGATTGCTATTGCTTCTATCTCTACCTTGACTCCCTTTGGAAGCTTTCCTACCTGCACCACTGCCCTAGCTGGCTTTGAATGCCCGAAGTATTCTTCATACACTTTATTGAACTCTTCGAAGTCGTTTATGTCATCCAAATAAACGTTGACCTTTACAACATCATCAACTGTCGCCCCTGCGGCTTCTAGAACTGCTATCAGGTTCTCTATTGCTTGCCTTGCCTGCTCTCTTATGTCTCCTTTAACGAGTTCCCCTGTTTCTGGGTTTATTGGAATCTGTCCTGAAATGAAGAGTATCTTATCCGGGTTTTCAACCAAGATTGCCTGGCTGTATGGCCCTATTGGCTTCGGAGCGTTCTCGGTATAGATCACATTCCTCTTCACCATTGCAATCACCTCCGAATTTTATTATGGAATTGTTATTAAAAACTTTTCGGAAAAAAGAATTAAGAATCAGCGAAGCGAAGAGTCCTCATCGGGCTCCTCGGGTGTCCTCGGCCTCATCATCTTATCCTCTTTTCAACTCTTCTCAAGATACTTTTCTAGGGACTTGGACGGAACGTCAATTGAAAGCCCAACCTTCTGCAGAGCTATCCTTAGAGCATAGACTTTTGCATGCCCCGCGAATTCTTCCGGTGCATACTGTTCTATTGGGATGGTGAGGAGCTTATCTACAAGCGCTTTTATCTCGCTATCACTTTTAGCCTTTTTGATGTCTCCAAACCATCCTTCTATTCCTTTTAAATCTATTCCGGCATATACAGGAATCTTTGAAACAGTTGTCTCATTTATACTCGCCAAAATTCTTGCAACATCTGCCATTGGTGTTTTATCGTCTATTATCAGCCTTTTCACAACTATCCAGCTTCCATGCTTGGCGGTGAAGTTTATGTGATCCTCATTATACAGGAGCGTAGTTCTAAGCCCCCTTATGGGCTCTTCCGGGTAGCTGACGGGGAACTTCTTTGAGAGTGCTTCCCTTGCTAGCAACGCTTTCGCGGCATCCAGAAGGAGCTTTTTGAGTTTTTTATCATCTTCGAATATCATTGGATTAAGTTTTCTTGAAGTTCCTGGAGATTTCAGGGTTTTTAAAACCTCCCAAGGCTCTTTCTCTCCTATCTCCTCGGCTAGATTCCTTATTCTGGCAATATCCATGACGTCTGTTAGATACTCTGGGATCTTCAGATTGACGGTATTTGAGACACTTGCAAGGAAGTGGGCTATTTTGTGGTCTTCCATCATTACCAATTTATCTCCAACTTTCCAGTCTTTGTGGTTTGCCGTGAAAGCTATGTGATCTTCAATTTTCATTTTTATCACCTCATGTCTTTTTCGGATTCTTAGGGCGTGTTTATAGTAACCTTTATTAGGGTTTTTGCTGAATTCTTTCAGGTGGTTGTCGTGATCCCCAGATGGGATCACAGACTCAA
>LGET01000206.1 GCA_001507935.1 Thermococcales archaeon 44_46 | reverse complement strand
CCCCAACTATGGTATTCTTCAATACCTCTATGTAGTCTAGGGTTTATATACTTTTCGCTTTCAGACCCTTTCTAACGATTAGAAAAGCCGTCTTTTTTCTCCAATGGTCAAAAGTGGCATTTACCTAATGCCTACACCCAATTCGCCTTTTGCCGATAATATCTCGACAAAAGTTGAAGGGAGAGCATAGATACCCAATCCGCAATCACGGCCCTTACTTATAAGCTTTCTCATCAATAAATTAAAAGGTTGAGCAGAGGGTCAGGAGAGCCTGAATTTGAAGGTGTCCTTTTCTATGAGCTTTTTCTTAAGCGGCCTGTGAGTGAGCTCATGGACAAAGCCCCCAAGGTCTGTGAGAGCATTTTGAAGTTCTGTTGCAGAGATGTCAACTATCTCTGGCTCGATTATCGATATTGCAACCGGTGCATATTTTGCTGTAAGCTGGAAGAGAACCTCAAAAGGTGATATCAGCTCACTCGCAACAAGGGCGTATATTCTCTCCTCCCTCTCCTCCTGCACTTTTACAAGGATTTTGTTTATCTTGCAGCCCTCATATGCGAAGGCCTTCAGCATGGTCTCCTCTATCGATTCTTTGTCCTTTCCAAAGGTTTCTATAACGAAGCGGTAGAGAATTTCTTTGCCATCTATTATCATCTCTTCAATCTCTTCCCTGCTGTAGCCAACTCTCGGCTTTGGAATCTCGTCAAGCGGAGGATACGCCACAAGTCCACCAAACTTCTCCATGAGTTTGCCCATGAACAAAGAAACTTCCCCGAGGATTTTCATAAGGTCTTTGGCATCTATTTCAATTTTAGCGGGAGACACAACCTCAACCAGCGCGGGAGCATATCTCATCGTGGCCTTCACTATTTCCTCAAACGGCCCCTCCAATTCAGCTTCAACCATGCTCGAGTATTTAAGCACATCATCTTCGGGGTTTTCAAGGATCTCCTCGGTGATTATGTCCTCAACTTTTACAGTGGACTCGTTCTTTAGGGATTTCGCGATCTCCTCAACAGCCCTTTCCAAAGCTTTCCTATCGTTTGAGAGAGCTTCTATATAAAATCTAACCTTCATTATCGCCATATTACCACCACATTCCTCTGTAATATCTTTTCCTATATTCACCAACTATGGGTATGGGCTCACCACAGTATCCGCACTTTCCGTCTTTTATGTGGTACTCCTCTATGGTAAAGCCCCACCTCACTATTAAAGGTTTTCCACACTTTGGACAGTAGGTGTTTTCTCCCTCATGGCCCGGGATGTTTCCAACGTACACAAACTTAAGCCCTTCTTCCCTTGCTATGCGGTAGGCTTTCTCAACGGTCTCAATCGGCGTGGGAGGTAAATTAAGGAGCCTGTAGTGCGGGAAAAAGCGTGAGAAGTGCACTGGTGTATCACCACCAAGCTCCTCAACAACCCACCGTGCAAAGGCCCTTATTTCCTCTTCGCTGTCGTTCAGCGTGGGTATTATGAGGTAAGTAAGCTCAACGTGAATCCCAAACTCCTTCTTGGCTATAACCGCGGTTCTCTTGCTTGGCTCCAAACTTGGCACCTTTGAAATCTTTCTGTAAAACTCATCCCGGAAGGCCTTTATGTCAATGTTCATGGCATCTATATAGGGAGCAAGTTCTCTGAAGGGTTCTTCGTTTATGTAGCCGTTCGTCACAAGGATGTTCTTCAGGCCTTCTCCTTTGGCAAGCTTTGAAGTTTCAAGAACGAATTCATACCACACCGTCGGCTCGTTGTAGGTGTAGGCTAAGCTCTCGCATTCATAGTGCTTTGCCAGCCTTACAATGGCTTCTGGAGTGGCTTCCTCAAGGTAAGGAAAGGTTTCATCTGCCTGGCTTATCTCCCAGTTCTGGCAGTGGAGGCAGTGCATATTACATCCCACGGTACCTATGGAGAAGGCACAGGAGCCCGGATAGAAGTGGAAAAGGGGTTTCTTCTCAACCGGATCAGCGGCTATAGAGGATACCTTTCCATAGTTGAGCGTGTAAAGTTTACCTCCAATGTTTTTCCTGACCCTGCAGGAACCTCTCCGCCCCTCATCTATAATGCAGTTTAAGGGACATAAGCGGCATCTCACCCTGTTGCCCTCTAAGGGTTCCCAGTACATAGCCTCTCTCATAATCTCACCATTGTAAGATAGTACCGGCTATAGTTTAAGCTTTTGGTTCAGGAAGAAAAATTGGGTATTGCTCACTTGGCACCAACAAAGTCCAATCATCCTCCTGCGGCCACGGGCATTATTATAACTCTATCCATGTCCTTAAGCTTAGCTTCAATGCCCCCCAGGAACTCCACAGAGCGGCCGTTTATTAGAATCACTACGTCTTTCTTGCTAAAATCTACCTTAATCCCTTTTTCAGCTTCTAATTTCTGCAGGAGATCCTTTAGAGTAGAGCCATCTTCAAGAAAGACCCAGAATTCAGGTTTATCCACTTCTCCAGCAACTTGAGCGACAAGCTTGACAAACACCTTCATAGCCTCACCTACAAAATAAATTGGGAAAATTGAAAAATTCAAAGCTGCTCTGCAACTTCATCGAGCCCGAGTTCCTTGAGCTTCTCCTTTGTCGGCACCCCGTTTTCGTCCCAGCCCCTGGCTTTGTAGTAGTCTTTTAGAAGAATCTCCTCCTCAAATACCTGCCCCTTGGAAGGCTCTCTCGGCACGGGCTCTTTCACAATCCTTTCAGGCATCCTGTCGTACTTTCCATCAATGCCTTCTCTAACGTTTATGGCTCTCTCGAGGTTGAATATCCTCTCTCCGACAAGCCAGAGGTACTTTGGATCCCTAAACTCTTCAATACCCGTCGCAGCATAGAGCATCTTGGCATACATATCAACTGTAATCATTTCGGTGTTGAATGGGAATATACAGAATACAGCAGTTTCCGCAATCGCAGTTTCATCTTGAACATACTTTGTTATCTCGCCTTTACTTTTTCTTCTGAAAGCCTCGCCCTTTAGGGCGGGGATGCAGTAAACTACCCAACAGCCCTCAAACAGGAAAGCGAAAAGCATT
>LGET01000205.1 GCA_001507935.1 Thermococcales archaeon 44_46 | reverse complement strand
TCACCATATTCCTGAGCGCGGTTGTGTATCTTTCCCTCTCGACCCCCACAATCCTTGCCAGCTGAGGGTCAATCTTTTTGGGTAACTCCTTTTGTTCAAGATTCTCAAGAGTTCTGAGGATTTTTGAGACTATCTCCTTAGAGCTTTCCGTATATTTTTTTGATATTCCCTCTCTCTGTTTCATGATGGCTTCTTTTCTTTTTTCATATTCCTGAAGTGCTTCTTTCAGTTTCAACTTTCTCCCATCCTCTTACTTTATCCCTTAGATACATTCCAACAAGGGTTGCAAGGGCTATATCGGCAATTGCTATGAGCCCTTTCTTCAGGAATTCGATTGAAGATAACGACACTATCGAGAGTGCATAGCGCGTTGTGACATCGATCGTTACCCACAATGCCGGTAAGAGCAACATGCCGCTTATGTAGTACCAGATGTGGTGATCCCTTCTCAGGTAAGAATGAACAATCTTACCTGTCATTAAAACGCCCAGTGCAATGACAAATGGTGTGCTTATAGCATTTAGAAATATAACCCCCCCCAAGAGTTCCGTTCCTGGGTATCTGCCGGTTAACTGAAGTGCTATGCTCTCAAGGTTAAGATAAGCATTTACCGCTCCAGCAAAGAGTACAAAAAGCGCTGCTATGGTGGAAATAAGCTGTATAAACCCTTTGGTCAGAGAATGTCCTAAGATTTCTTTTATCCGGAAAGCCTTTGCAAAGAAATACCCACCTACTATGAAAAGGATTAACCCCGTAACGGTCGAGGAAATTATTGTAACACTCTGTGGGTATTTTATAGAAAGCAACTTAGCAACGCCATAGATGAGCAATATCATTCCAGGAAGCCCGAAGAAAATCTTTGCCGCCTCCGGATCACTCAAAATCTCCTTTAGATAACGATAAAGGATATAATACGTTGTCTCAATGCCCTCGCTTTGCTTGACAACGACCCTCCGTGTGCTTATTATCGGGAGCCTTGAAGTTATCATGGGGAATATCTGCTCATCTTCTGCCCCATCTGTAACCGGTATAACTCCATCTGCGGGAAAACGCTTAAGAACCTCTTCCAGCTGTCTCTGCAGTTCTAAGTCACTCTTAATTCCCACATCGGGATGCCCCGTGATAAGGGCCACCTCAACATCCTCAAATTCTCCCCTCTCTTTGAGCTCGTCGTATAGCTTTACTGCAGCATATAAAACGTTGGCATCGCTGTCTTCAGGATCGGCAAGGCTAAGTTTCAGAGCGGCATCTATGCATGCATCCCTTCCAATAACAGGTCCCCTAACCCCAGCTTTTTTTCCAAAATCATCATCTCTATCGATGGCAAGCACCAATACTTTAATCTTTATCCCCCCGGACTTTCTCAAAAACTGATTTTACCTTATCCTCCATTGTTCGATCCTTGTCCCTTCTGTCGTCAATCCTTATCGTTGTCGAGACTCTTTTCGCACCAAGTGCAAACATTGCCTCGTGGGCTTCTTCAACTATCTTCAAGCCCTCTTTGAGAGTTGGGACTTCAATGATTGTGCCCATAGGAGTCAATTGATATTTTACTCCCTTCTCCTCTAAAAGCTTTACTACATGAGCAACGTATCTGCTGAGGCTTAACTCCCCAAGCGGAACGATAACGAACTCAATAATCACTCCCACTTTCGACACCTGGCTAAATTAGAATCGACGATTTTTTAAGCTTAACGGTGGAAAGCCTTATTTTGTCCAACGAACAAAGGAGTATTGGTGAGAGATATGTATAAGATAAAAGATGAGTGGGGAGAATTTCTAGTGAGGCTTGCCAGAAAGGCTATAGAAGAATATTTAAAGTCTGGTAAGGAAATAGAGCCTCCTAAGGACACTCCTCCCGAGCTTTGGGAAAAAATGGGTGTCTTTGTAACCCTCAACAGGATAGGTGTCCCCCCTACGCAGGCATTACGTGGGTGCATAGGCTTTCCCTATCCACTCTACCCTCTAGTTAAAGCCACTATAAAAGCAGCTATATACGCAGCCGTTGATGACCCACGCTTTCCTCCTGTGACGCTTGATGAACTTGACAATCTAACGATAGAGGTCAGTGTTCTAACTCCTCCGGAGCCCGTAGAGGGGCCGCCTCATGAAAGACCCAAAAAAATAAAGGTCGGAAGAGATGGGCTTATCATTAAAAAGGGCATCTACAGCGGGCTTTTGCTTCCTCAGGTTCCTATTGAATGGGGATGGGATGAAGAGGAGTTCTTGAGCGAAACATGCTGGAAAGCAGGCCTTCCTCCTGACTGCTGGTTAGATGAGGATACGGAGGTTTATCGTTTTACAGCGGAGATTTTTGAAGAAGAGTACCCCAACGGGCCCGTAAAGAGGAAACCTCTGCATTAATCAAAACTCTTCTTTTTTAAGAATTTTCTCCATGTTCTTAGAAGGTAATGAGTAATTACCTATATAGTATTTGCTCAAATACATAATAATAAGTTGGAGGTATTATGCAATGAAAAAAGTTTTGGGATTTATAACCATTTTTTTGTTTGTTTTGAGTAGCCTTAGCTTTTCTGCAGCCCAAGGAGTTACAGGAAAGAAAGTACTCATACTAAAAAATGTAGATGCATGGAATTTTGATACAAATGAGGTGGTATTGACTGAACTAGGAGTTTCTTATGATGTCATGACTGCAGATCAACTAAACTCCCTAACTACCTCTGATCTAATAAACACTTATGACATGATCTTAATTGCAAGCGACCAGAATCAACAGTTTTACGATGATCTTGGTCCTCAAATGCTGAAGCTCGAAGAGTTTGTAAAGGCAGGAAAAGTTCTCCAAGTTCATGCGGCCAACTGGGGATGGCATGGAGGGCTTTGGACAACTTCACTTCCCGGTGGTGTTTCAATTACGAGGGGATACTCTAACTATGATTACATTGTCAAGAACGGAAGCTGGCTTTACAGTAATTACGCAAGCCATGGGCGTGTTTAGTTTCACCCCCTGTTATTTAAACAGTATTTGACTCTGAGGAGGATTTTCAGACCATAACACATTACCCCAAGCAGG
>LGET01000204.1 GCA_001507935.1 Thermococcales archaeon 44_46 | reverse complement strand
CCATATTCTTTTGTCCAGTCCATTTCTTCAAATGGGGGGGAAATTTCTCCCAAATAGGGGTTAACGTAGACCTCATTCTCATAAAGGGAGTAGTAGATAACTTTCTGTGGAGAGGGTCCAATCCTGGGAACGTTAATTGTATACGCAGAGATAAGAAGCCCGATGAAAAAGATTGCCAAAAAAGCTATTCTAGCCGGTTTTTCTTTTTTATAAAGCTTCAACGCTACAATTTTAACCAAAAATCCCACAATAAACGCAGACAAAACACTCCCAATTATCGGCAAGAAAGAGGCACTACGTGGCAGAATCTCAGAGATGTCACTTATATCCAGCAAAATCATTATAGCCAGTCTTATTGGGATTAATAGAAGTAAAAGCAATAGGGAAACCAGTATTAAGATAACGGTTTGGCGTCTCATCGTGCTTCACCCTTTAAACGGGCTATGGCGTGGTATAGGAACGCCCCTAAAAGGAAAGAAACCACAGGGGATAGATAAAAGAGGAAGAAAACAAAAACTCCTGAATTGTCGCTGTGATAATAGCCAGAGCGGAGACCTCCAATCATGGTGACCACGGAAAGTGCTATTACAACTATGAGGGGAGCGATAATTGCCATTACAGCAAATTCCAGAAGAGGAATTCTCAACTTCCATAGAAAGATAGTGGTTATTAAAGCCACAATAAGAGTCGGATAAACAAAGAAAAGAAGTTCCGGAGAGGTTTTGCCATACATACTTTCAAGTTTCTCTATCCCAAAAGCTATTAAGGCCCATAATGGAGTTGCAAGGGTAAGAAAAAGGAAAGCTTTGGTGCTTTTTTCCATTCCAGCTCCCCAAAGTTAATAGAGTGGAACTGATATTTATTTTTTTGCTAGAACCATCCACAAATCCTTCCCCTCTATGTGGATGAAAATGAAGGTTATCTTTTCTTCTGAAAGACCCAGGGTTTTGGCGTAAATTGAGACACAGTAGGAATCAAGTTGAAACGGTATGTACCAGTATACGAACGACTCAACAACTGAACTTCCTTTGTGAATTCTAAACTCAATTCTTTGTCCCCCTGTAGTTGTGAGATTCTTTGGAGTGTTCCATATTATTCTGTATCCTTTAAACAACACTTCACCTGAGAAGTTAACATCTTGCACACCTAAGACCACATATTCATATAACTCGCCATTTAGTTTAAGCACTGTTTCATTTAAGATGCTCATGTTGAGGTATGCTGGATCGCTTTGGGGGTTTAATGGTGCTTTTAAGGTAGTATTGCATTTATTGAGATTTTCTCTGGCTTCATTTAGGAATGAAACAACCTTTGAAGCCTCGTTTGGTGGGGAGGAGGGGGTAGTTGAGGGCCGAGTTATACAAAGGGAAACCAAGACAATTAAAAAGAGAGAAGAAAGCAAAAAGACTCTTCTCATGCCTCTCATCCCTATCTTTTTTCAATCTCTACAACCCTTCCTTCACTCATTTTTACAGTTATGCTGTCTCCTTCTCTTAAGCTGAGCACTTTGAGGATAAGCTCATCACTCAGTTGATCTGCACTTAAATAGAGGGCTCTGTTATCAACAATTAGTATCCAATGAGTGTTTCCGTTTTTGATGTAGGAGTAGACTCCTTTAACAATCCCGCTGATCTCTTCAACTTTGGCCCCTACCTGTCCATACAAAAGAAATGTTCTGACGTCATTTTCGTTTTCGAAAATCTTTACTTCCTTGGTCTCTGCGTTTACGAAGGCTATTTTTGCCACACCAGAGCCAGTTCCGGGAATTATTGCAACTCTCCACCAGAGTTCTCCATTTAAGAAAATTGGGATCGGCTCTACGGCCATAAACTGGCTCCAATCAAATGTTGGTAGGGCTTTTTTGACGTAGTCTATAGCTTTTACTGGCCCGGTAAGAGGAGTTTCAAACTTCACCTGGCTCATTTCTCCAGTTTGGGCGTTAATTAAGAATATCGCTGCCAGTCCGTGGGCTCTACCATATGGTTCCACCGCAACCATCCAGTATTCTTTTCCATCGTTGGCAATTACCAAGAAGGGCTGTCTGTTCCCTTGCCCGCTCACGTCTATTATCTCTATCTGGTTTTCGTGGTGGAGCCACAGGTTCTTTATGTTTGATAGAGCGCTTTCCTTCCAGTAGTTTTGAGCGTGGACGATTTTCCTTGTTAGAAGTTCCGGAAAGACTGGGAAATCCTTGAGGCGTTCATCCTTAACGGCCTCTTCGGGGGTTAAATCCTCAACGTTGCCCTCTTCATCGACGATTAAAACCCCTCCCCATTTAGGAACGGTGTAAAAGACGCGGAAGCTGTACGAAATATAGGGAACAACGATGTAAATCTTGTCCTCGTAATAAAGTGCCCGTGGGATGTCAAGGTCTATTAGATAGTGCTTTTTGTAGAGGTTCCATTCAAGGTTGTCAAAAATCTGCATTCCCGGACCGATTTGGAGTTCGTTTTCAATTCTTTCCATTCTTGCTTGGGTGGTGTTCATGTCAACGAAGAGAACACCCTTGTCTTTGAGCCTTATTGCATTCCATGCTCCGTCAGGGATTATAAAGAATCCCCATACTGGAGTCCCATTTCGGACGGTTAGATGAGACCAGCCCAAAGTATATCGGGCATATTCTATTGTATCGACTGCATAACGGTATGCGGTAAGTTTGGGGAGAATTCTTATTTTGCTGCTTGAAAGATCCAATTCATTTGAAACTTGAGTGGGGTGATATTCTTTGTAAAGGGCAGTGTTTGAAAGAGCTCCACTCAGCACTGAGATAACAACCAGGGATAGAATCACTAATGCGAAGATGCCTCCCATCAGGCTGTTTCTTTTTGCAGGCCCTTCAACGAGTTTTTTCTTGGTATCGTATATCAAAATGGCTAATAGCACAACAAAGAGGTATATTACCGTTGGATTTCTGTAAAAACTCATAACAATTCCGTGAAACCATGGCCTGAAGAACCATAAAACCAGACCAAATACCAAGAAGGATAGAAAAACTCCAATGAACTCTCTTCTCATTTTTCTCACCTTAACTGAAGATTAGCGTAAGAGTTTATAACACTATCCAGCTGAATCTTAAGGGGTGGTTGAAATGGTGTAT
>LGET01000002.1 GCA_001507935.1 Thermococcales archaeon 44_46 | reverse complement strand
GGGTTAGCTGTCAGGATTTTAGGGGCGATTCTGGCCGTGAATCTGGACAGATTATACAACTTCACAGGTGGTGGGAACTAGGGTATAAAATAAAAAATACAAAGTAGAAATGAATATTTGGTGGAGGTGAAAAAATGAAAGAAAAGAAATTATGGGGACTCCTCATTAGCTTATTTATAGTCTCAGCCATAGTTAGTGTAAGTGGGTGTACAAGTGGTGAACCACCAAAAACAATAACTGAAACAAAGACAATGACTAAAACAAAAACAATTACTACAACAGAGACCAAAGAAGTAACTAAAACAGAAACATACACCAAGACACTCACTAAAACAGAAACAAAAACAATCACGTATACACCAACAGAAACATATACAGAGACATATGGAGAACCCGTTAAAATAAAAGAATTCTATATGCTAAATGATGACAACTATTGGGAAATTCATCTAAGATTTATTGATGAGCAGGAGCAAGAAGTTCCTGCATCAGGTACTTTGAAAATTGAAATACAAGATGAGTATGGATTTAGTATTTACAAAACTACAATATCCATAACTAAGAGCGATTTTACATACCTTGAATTGTTCGATGAAGTATATTACAAGAGAACAATATGGAAGGATGAGGTTAAGAAAAAAGGATTTAGCTCTCGTGGGATTGCATATGTAGAATTTATATCAGATAGCGGAACAGTATTGAAAGCACAGGATAGTATCTATGGAATTCCAGAAATGAGCGATGAAGAAAAAGAAGCATACTTTGAGCAGAAGTACCTTCAAAATTCTAAGGAATGCGAGAATTGTATAGTCACCAAAGGGAACTTTAGAATACAAATTATTAGGTATGGCTGGTATGAAGCTCTAGACTGGGATGAAATTAAGAAGTATTTCAGGGTTGATTTTAAGATTACCAACGTAGGTTCTGAAGTCGATTACATCTTTGAAGATGATGCATACTTAATAGATATAGCCAATGATAATAAACAATATGGAGCGAGTTGGGATAGCAAACTAGAAAACTCTGAAATATTGCCTAGGAGTACCGAAGAAGGGTACCTGTTATTTGAGGGACTTCCAGAAAAACCATCAAGAAAAGTAAAGTTTGTATGGATGGTAGATGATTGGCCAGAGGATATCTATTACGAGTTTTATGTGTATATTCCCTGATTTTTTATTTTTATTTAGAACTACTTTAACAACAGCTTCAACTGGGTTTCTCAAGGCAAAGTTAGTTTTAGTGGTAATGTAAATCTTAAAGCCAGTATAAGAGTTAATGTCGAAAAATTTATTTGAGTTTATGCCAAATCTCAAAAAGGTGAGAGGGATGAGACCTCTAGTTTGGGGTTTCATCTTAACTGTGGTGGGAGCATTCTTTTGGGTGTTGTTCAGTGTGGTTTTTGGAGTAGCAGCGGGACTTAGTGGTACTGATGTACCTTCTACATACATGGCTTTGATTTATGTCTCAGGAGTTGCAATGCTGTTTAGTTTGCCTGTAGCAGTGGTCATAGAGCTTTATCGTTGGATAAAAAAGAAGAAAAAACGAACTGGTACGTTTCCAGAATAAAGTGGGAAAAATGAGGATACACAAATCTATGTTATCCATTCCAGGATTAGATATCGCATCTAAATAATTCTGTTCATTTTCTTTCCGCCTTTAATATAGCTTCTGAATGTAGTTAAGTTTTCCAAGAATATCTCTTTGGCTCTCTCGTTAACAAAGGGATTCTTCTCAGGTTCTTTGACAACTCCCTCATAAGCTGAAAGCAATCCTATTGGAGTTATTTTCATTACTTCTTCAAAAGTTTCAAAGTCTCTTTTATATGGGTAACAGAGCCAGACTTCATCGAACACGCTTCCCTTTATCCTCTCTCCCCTGTACTTTATGTATGGGTTTACAAGGTACATCATGGCTTCTCCAATAGCCTCGTATATGTTCGCTTTTTGTATAACCCCCTTGTTGGAACGGTAACCCTTCACTTCAATTCCTATTATGCGGTTTTCTTCTTCGTTCACTGCAATTATATCCGCATCTGGTGAAAAGTCGATAAATGGATCCCATTTATCTCCACTTGGTGCATTCTGCTTCACATCTATAAGAACGTAATCAAAAGATTTTGAAAGAGCTGAGGCTATAAGCGATTTAATTTTTCTTTCTTTTTCTTCTGATGGAACAATGCTTTTGGGTTTTGTTTTTTCCAATATGCTTAATAAACTCTGTCCTTCTCTTAATAGAGCTTTAAGAAATTCAAAAATTTCATCTTCATACTTTAAAGCCAGTAAAACTACATCATTTTCGACGACTGCTATTGTTCCAGCTACATGGATATTGCCACGTCTGCTTTTAAATTTTGAAGAGACAGTATCACAATGCAAATCAAGACCATTTCGAACTAATTTGTCACAATTAGCTAAGATTAAACTCGAATATGGTTTCAAATGTTGTTCATATACAATAGCTTCACTAATTTTTGCTGTTTTAGAGTACCAATCTAAAGACCATGCTCTTACAGGAACTTCTTCATAGTCAATTCCATGAATTTTCCTAATTTCCTCTAAGTAGTATAATATCCTATCATGGACTTCCTTTTTAAAATATGGAGCATAATACCTCAAATACATAAACTCACCAATATAAAGTTATTAAGGCAAATATATTAAAATTTAATCTAGACTTTGACAATATCCCTCTGTTTACTGTTTAATTTTATTCTATGTCTTCTATTATAAAAAGAAAAAAATTAAAGTTCTAAAATAGGCAAAGCCTTCTTAAGCTCATCTACTAAGTAATAATATATTCTCACTGCATTCTTCACATTTTGTCTATAATGTTTTCCACCAACATTTTTAGATGCTCTACCTTGAAGGAATTCTATAAGATGTGATGCATCAGCCGGTGGATTTGGAACTTTAGACATAACGTTATTATTCAAGAAGTTTTGAACAAACTTTCTAAATAAAGCGAAGTCTTTGGCTTTTTCAGGATTATTTAGCATTTCATCTTTTCTTATTGAGTTAGGTGTTAGTCTATAACTACTTTTCTGGTATCTAACTAGGTCATCAACTAATTCAACTGGAAATACAGCAATGTATCCTCTTTTAGTTCCGTGCTTTCTGGTTTTTATTTTGACTCTTTCTAAATCATAAACAGCAATTTTCTTTTTCCATTTTCTTGGCAAGTCAAAGGCTTCAAAAGTCTCATCAATAACCTTTGGATCAAACTGATTCATTAAAGCTAGGACTTCTTGACCTCTAAGACCAGTGAAAGCTAATAGCTTCAAGAATAGTCTTCTAGCGTGAATTATTTCCGGTTTTGTTCCTTTAACGTCTTTAATAATGTTCACAATATCTTTTGCCTTGATTATCTTTTCTGTTTCTGGTCTTGCTTTGCTTTTGATGTTTGGAATTACAGCTTTGAAGTCTATGCTTTCACTTTTCTTTATTGCTCCTTTTTCTACTAAGAAGTTTATGTAACTCCTTATTGCATTATAAACGTGCCTATCTGGATTTCCAGATTTTGTTGGTGGTATTGCTTCAATTATTTTCCTTAACTCGGCTGGAGTATTGGCTTTTTTGCCTTTTAAGTAGTTGTCTAATTTACTTATGTATCGGTTAGCCATTGATGGTGTTTCTTTCTTTATCCAGTTTATGTATTCCTCTCTGTCTCTGTCATAGTCGAGTATGTAGGTTTTTGGCTTTTTAGGTGGTAAAGCTTTTGGAAAAATGTTTTCCTCCGGAAAAGGCTCGATTTCGAGAATAGCTTCTTTATAGGTGTCCTTTTCCCTGAGTATCTCGAGTCCACCGCCTTCCCTGGCTAGGCTACCCCGGCGCTCGGTCTTTAGTAAAAGAGCTCAACTTATAAACCTTGCTGGTTTTGAGGAGCAAAAATGTAAAAAGTGAAGGTCTCACTCCTTATCACTGCAAGATGCCAATCCGCAGAGCAAAAGCAGTGGCAAGTCCTCTAAGCCTATTTTTCCTTCAATGATCTTTTTTCTGATGAGCTCTCGCAGATTCATCATCCACATCACCTCCTCCCACGAAAAAAGCAACGTATTTATAAATTTTCGTGATTCAAAAAAGCAGGTGATGTACATACAAGAACATTGAGAAAAAGGAATGGGTTCAGCAGACCCTCGGCACGGGGTCACCTATTGGTGGCTCCATGAACCTCTTTCCACCTATACCTGTCTCAAGGATAACCTTTCCGCGGTACTGCTCTATAACCTCCCCTATTATTGCGGTATCTCTGCCGAGTTTGGTTTTTCTCATGGCTTGGAGGGCCTCCTCAGCGTATTCTCTCGCGACAACCATCACCACTTTTCCTTCGTTGGCTACTTCATATGGGCTTATGCCGAGCATATCGCTCGCAGCCCTTACCTCCGGCTTTACCGGGATGTCGCTCTCTCTTACCAGAATTCCAACGTTGCTCTTTTTTGCTATCTCATTTAGAGCGTTGCTCAGCCCGCCTCTTGTGGGGTCTTTCATTGCATGGATATTTTCCCAGCCAATTGCATTGGCAACGGACTTCACAACTTCCCATATAGGAGCGACGTCACTCTTAAGCTCCGTCTCGAAGGCTATTCCCTCTCTATGGCTCATCAGGGCTATTCCGTGGTCTCCAACAGTTCCGCTGACCAAAACAATATCTCCCACCTTTGCCCCGGCATCGCTTATCGGTCTTTCCGCTATCCCGATCCCAGCAGTTATGATAAAAATCCCTATCTTGTCTTCCACCACTTTAGTATCTCCAGTAACTATCGGCACCGGAACCTCTTTTGCTGTCTCATCCATTGATTTTAGGATTCTCTCAAAGTCCTCTCCGCTAAATCCTTCCTGAATTATCATAGAGTTTGCAAGTGCTAAAGGCTCTGCTCCCATTACGGCTAAATCATTCACCGTTCCGCTCACAGCTAAGCGACCTATATCCCCCCCAGGAAAGAAGAGGGGCTTAACTGTATGTCCATCTATAGTAAACACCAGATGCTTGTCCCCAAAGGGAATCGTTGCACCATCATCTAAGGAATCCAGCCCTATTCCCCCGGCTGATTTCAAAGTGAGGTTCTTGAGAATCACGTCTCTAATGAATTCCTCCATTAACTCTCCACCGGCTCCATGTTCAAGCTTTATTCTCATACTCACCACCGCTTTTTCATCAAAGAGAACCCTTTAAAATGTTGCGAAGCAGTAAAAAGAGGAATCAAAGTATTAAATCCTCCTTGCTCAGATAACCCTCTAAATAGAGACCTCCAAGGAGCGCCTGGCCGACGTTTGTCCCATTGTCTCCCCTTGGCACTTCGTAGGTTGAGTAAAACCTTAGACCATTGGCCTCCACGATTTTTCTTATCGTTTTCACTATAAGCTCGTTGTATGCAACTCCACCGCTTATGCCGACGTTCTTAACTCCGAAATCCTTGGCTTTCTCGACTGCGACTTCTCCAAAGGCCCTTCCCAAAGCTAAGTGGGCTGAATAAGCTATGTCAGCTGGACTTGCCTTGCTTTCAAGAACCTGTTCAAAGAGCTCCTCAATCTTCAGCTCTTCTCCCTCTATGGGAATGGTAAAGCCCAGATCGTTTTTGCCTTTAAAGGCTACTCCTTCAAGCTTCATTGCAGGTTCTCCTTCGTAGGTTCTCTTATAAGCGACGTTGAGCAGAACCGCTATTGCATCGAGAACCCTGCCAGTTGAGGAGGCATAGCCGACGTTTATTTCCCTTGCGAGCTGGTTAAGTATTACGTTAAACTCAACTTTTCCGTATCTGAGGTTTTCAACAGCTTTTGGACAGTGTTTCTCGATTATCTCCTTTACCTCATCAATTCCATAGAGCTTACCCAGAATTCCGGTTAAAGCCCTAAGCGGGTAGTAGCTCGCCAAGTCCCCTCCAGGGAGTGGGTAATAGCTTATGTGGGCAAGTCTCTCAACGTCTTCGTAGCTTAAGTATAAAACTTCACCGCCCCAGGTGTTCCCATCGCTTCCGTAACCAACTCCGTCCACAGCTATGCCTATTATCTCCTCAAGTTTGTGTTCGGCCATAACAGAGGCAATGTGAGCGTAGTGGTGCTGGACCTGAAGAAACTCAGCGTTTTCTTCCTCGGCTATCTCCATGGCAAGCTTTGTGGTGTTGTAGAGCGGGTGAAGGTCAGCAACCACAAGATCAAACCCCTTAACCCTCAGTATTTTCTTGAAGTGAGCTATGGCACTCCTCATGAACTCAAGAACTTCAACCTTTGAAGTGTTTCCTATGTACTGGCTTGGATAAACCCTCGACCCCTTTACCACTCCAAAAGCGTCCATGAGCTCTGCCCCAACCGCCAAGCCCGAGTACTTGAAGGGTATCTCTATTGGCAATGGAACAAACCCTCTGCTTCTTCTTATCACTGCTCTCTTTCCATCGACGAACCTGATAACGCTGTCATCTGTCCTGTTGAGGATTTTCCTGTTGTGCAGCAAGAAGTAGTCAGCCAAATCCTTGAGCTCCTCAAAGGCTTTCTCGTTGTCTATTACCATCGGCATTCCCGGGTAGTTTGCAGAGGTCATAACGTAAACGGGGCTCTTTGAGTAGTGGAAGAGGATGTAGTGGGTTCCGGCATAGGGAAGCATGACGCCTATGGTGGGCAAACCGGGGGCTAAAATCTCAGGTAGCGGGAATGGCTCCTTCTTCCTTAGGGCCACTATCGGCTTTCTGTAGCTTGTGAGTTCCTCTCTTTCCACATCGCTGACTATTGCAAAGCTCTCTACTGTTTCCAGGTCTTTAGCCATTATTGCAAAGGGCTGCTGTGGTCTTAGAATTCTCTTTCTAAGCTCCTTCACCACTTCCTCATTGGTAGCGTCGCAGGCTATGTGAATCCCACCTATGCCTTTTATCGCCACTATGTAGCCTTTGTCAATGAGCTCCGCGGCCTTCTTCAAGGGGTCTCCGGTTATTTCTCTCCCATCGTTCGTGTAGAGCCTGTAGCTCGGCCCACAGACGGGACAGCAGACGGGTTCAGCGTGGTATCTCCTATTTAGAGGATCCCTATACTCGCTCTCACAGTAGTCGCACATATCGAATTCTCTCATCGTTGTGTTTATCCTGTCATATGGGAGGTCTTCTATTATTGTAAACCTCGGACCGCAGTTTGTGCACACGATGAAAGGATACATGTACCTCTTATCCGTGGGATCGAAAAGTTCCCTAAGACAGTCATCGCATATGCTCACGTCTGGCGGTATAACCGAGTCCCCACCTCCCCCACCTCTTGAGCTCTTCTCAATGTAAAACCTGTCAAAGCCCTGAAGCGGAAGTTCCTTTGTTTTTACCTTTTCCACTCTCGCTAGAGGAGGTGCCTTCTCTTTAAGAGCCTTCAAAAAGGCCTTTATATCATCTTCTTTACCCTCAACAACGATTTCGACACCAGCATCACCGAGATTTTTAACATATCCCCTCAACCCGTGTTCATGAGCAATTCTGTAGATAAAAGGCCTGAAACCAACTCCCTGAACAATCCCCTCAACATGAATATGATAAGTCCTCACCACTCCCACCTATTCCAAAATCGAAAAAATGGCATTTATACCTTTTCAAAACCAAAAGTTAAAAACTAATGAAGAGTTTTTAACTGAAGGTTTTTACTCTAAAGTTTTGAGAACGAAAAGGCAGAAAGGAATAAAAAGAATACTTTACATATATCAGAAGGTGTAGTGGTCATGTATATCATAATAGTCTATGACGTGAACGTTTCTCGGGTGAACAAAGTGAAGAAGTTTTTACGGCAACATTTAATCTGGGTCCAGAACAGCGTTTTTGAAGGGGAGGTCACGATGGCTGAATATGAGAGAATTAAAAACGGAATTAGAGAGATTATAGATGAAGATGAAGATTCTGTAATTATTTACAGGTTAAGAGCGAGACCAAAGAGAAAGAATATTGGAGTGGAAAAGAACCCAATTGAGGATATTATTTAGAACATATTGATTTGAAAATACAGTTTCTGCACTCCCATCCGAACCGTGGTTTTGGATCTTTAGGGAGTTCTCCATTTTCCATAGATTCTATTAGTTTTATAATATCCCTGGCCCTCTTTAAAAACCTTTTAAAGGCCTTTGAGTCTTTTTTGATCTTCAGCTTTTTCCATGGGATTAACTCATTATGCCGAAATATCCAGAGGTGTCCAAATTCTGCATCAGGAAGCATATTTAGATACGCATTTAGCTGTTCGGTATAGGCGTTCAACACACTTTCCTCATCAACCTCATCCAGGTTCTCTGGAATTTTCTCGTAAGACCAATCCTTAAGGAACTTAAACTCGAACACGTGCTCTCCTATCACAAGATCAATCTTACCACTTAAAACCCCCCCATCCCCCAAATCATACGAGACTTCCTTTTCTATCTCAGGATTATCTCCGATATCACCTTGGAGGTATGGCCATGAATCCTTGATAAGTCCCAAAAGGCCCATGTGAAGTACCTGGCCTAGTATTCTTTCCTTATTTTTCTCTCCAAAAAATCTAACGTCATAGCGAGTGGTTAATGCCGCTTTTAAAGAGCAGAAAGAGACAGAAGTTACCCCGATGGTCCTTTTAGGCCCCCTGACGTTTCCATACTTGAGGAGATTTTCCAACCTTTTCCCAAACTCCTCTATCTCCTCCACCCCCTAAAACCACGCCACCAACGGCTCATACTCCCTAACCCCAACGAGGTGCTTAATTAACTTATACGCTTCAAGCCTTATTAGCCTTTGTTTAGTGACGTTTTTCTTGAGAGATGGGTGACGCACGCTCTTCCTCATTTCTTCATTGAACACCTTTAAAACAATCTTCTTTCCCTCTTCGTTGAGCAGAACACCATTCAGATCATCTCTAAAGTGATTTCCCTTTATTATTCCCTGTTTTACCAAACGGTTTGCTATACGATCTGCCAGTACTGGCTTAAAGATCTCGCTCAAATCTAAAGATAGAGAAAACCTCCTCTCTCCCGGCTCGTGGAGATAGCTCACAGTTGGCACAAGCTGAGTGTTGTAGAGCTCGCTCACTATCGTGGCATAAAGTCTAGAGTTCAGGAAGCTTATCAACGCATTCATTTCGTTTTGAGGAGGTCGCCTTGTTCTTTTTACAATTTTAAAATCCTCTGGAAGGGTTTCATCCCAGCATGCATAATATTCCTGCCTTATCCTTGCCTCAACGTTCATGATATCGGTTATTTTCTCCACCCCGCTAAGTTCCTCCAGAAGTTCGTTGAAAGATGCGTTAACCTTCCATCGCTTCAGGTTATTTTCCATATTTATAGCTCCACCAACAACAAAAAGCCTTGCTAACTTGAGCCTTTTCTCTTGATCCAAATAATGTTGAGCCTGCTTTATTATCAAATCTCCCGAGTTTAAACTTTCCCTTGGATAAAAAGAACCATCATAATAACCATAGTGGTTAAAAAAGTGGACTGCTATCCCCTTTTGAGCCAAGAAATGCAGAGCTTGAGAGGTTATGTTCACATGACCATAGACGTAAATGTCGTAAATGCCTTCAACGGCCAAAGGCCTTTTTCCTTGTGCGTTTTCAAAATAGAGTGTATTTTCCCTTCTTAAGAGCGTCCCATCAGATAGGAAGGTTATGGAGCGTTTTCTCATTACCATCACACCCAACAGATCTCATAATAAGCGCACTTTCTACATTTCTTTGAATTAACCGGGTCCGGCGGAACCGGGAGTGATTTTATCCGCTCAACTTCTTCAATTGCATCTTTGACTTCTTTTTCTCTATCTTCCAGTGTTACCTCTTTGGTCTCTCTGAGTTTTGGGTAGTTAAGAATTGCTTTCGCATTTATACCAAGCTTTTTGAGATAGTAGAGGTAATAAAGGGCCTGCATCTCATGTGCTTTTTCCATTGATTTGCTCTTCTTGACTTCATGAACCTCAACTATCTCGTTCTTTTTAATGAAGTCGATGCTTATTGGTCCGATGTTAATGCCCTTTTCCTCTCCAAAGTAGCTCTTTTCATGGAGGAATCTCCCCAGATCAACCCATTCGCTTTCTTGTTCCATTGTTATTCCATGGGCAAAGTACCATAGCTTTGTCGGGCAGATGAAGAGGTAGTTTATTTCTGTACCTCTTATCCAAAGATCTTCTTCTGTATATGCTTTATCCACCCCCAAACCTCCACACCAACCAGTACCTCATAAAGGGGTCACTTATTTCATACACGCCATTAATTCTATGTACAAGCTCTTTTTCGCGGAGTGCCCCCACCGAGTACTGCACGGGAGAGGGGGAGCGGAATTCGTACCTGGCAAGGAAATTGGTTGAATAAAGGTCTTTTTCTCCCCTGGCTATCGCAAGTAACACCTTTTTCTGTGAAAGAGGCAAAGAATCCCAGATTTCGATGTAACTTGCATCGCTTTCAACAACAAGCTTTGAAAAGGCCTCATCTACATCATTTAATGTCAGAGTTCCTTTAAGTTTTCCAAGGTACCAGAGCTCATGACAGAATTTCTGGGTATAATAAGGATGACCATCCGTCAGTTCGAGGATCCTGTCGGCTATCTCATCCTTCAGTGAAATCCCCGTGGAATGAAACTTCTCCATTATAAACTCTCTAAACTCCTCAAGGGGTATCTTTTTTAATATAAGATGCCTTCCGAAGTTATAGAACGGGCTCTGGGCCGAGCGGAAGATTTTTTCCATCATGCTTTGCTTGCTGCCAATAAAAACGTAGGTAACTTCTTTGTGCCATTGAAATTCAGAACGCATCTTTTTTAAGACTTGGTTACCAAGTTCTGCTATTTCCTGGAATTCGTCGAAGACTACCACGACACGCTTTTTAGAATGCTCTGCAAGCCGTTGGGGCAATTTAAGACTCTCCTCAAAGGCCCGTTCTTCTTCCCCTATTGAAAATTCAACCTCAACGTTCTCTCCAAGGCTTATCTTGGGGGTTACGGTTCTAAAAAGCTTTTTAACGCTTTCCAGGATGTCTCTGGTCTTCCAGTTCTTTATAGCCTCCGATGCGATCTTCTCCGCAAGTTCTTTTTTTGTTAAAACCCTATAGCAGTCTATCCAGAGAGGTATCACCTTGTCTCCAAGCTCAAGCAGCGTGTTGTGAACGAGTGAACTCTTTCCAAACCTCCTCGGGGAGTAGATTATGACGTTCTGACCGCTAAGCATTTCGGTTTTAAGTTCCTCAAGTTCTCTCTTTCTGTCTGCGAAGTTTTCTCCATCAACCGGCTCTGCGTATATGAACGGGTTTCTCATTATAGTCTCACCTATAATAGATTTAGCTATAATTATTTTTACAGTTTTTGTTATAATTTTTGGTATGGGTTTATTTGATATGGTTTTGGCTGTAATTCAATTCTCACAGGATTTCATCTTCCTCAGGTTCGTCAAGAAGTCCTAGTTCATGGCTGTATTTCAAGTTAGCAACCGTTACATGCTGCTTTTTATCATAGGAGAACACATCTCCAAGCTTGGAGACTATTGCGAAGAATTTCCAGTGGGATAATGGAACCAAGTAACGGTGTGTCTCAATCCTCTTTCCTGTTCTCGCAAGATTTTCAAGCATTGCTGTGAACTTAATTGGAACAACTTCAAGACCCCGGAACATGTCGTAGAATTTCTTCTCCTCTTCTCCCTTTCGAAGGGGTCTTAGTTCTTTGAACAGATTATACGCAATGTCCCGGTATTTTAGGACTTCCTTCAAAAGCTCACCTTCAACCGATTTGTATGCATCACTCACGAGCCTTGGGATTTGAGACTCTCTAAGGGGCTGGCCGTCGAGCCCTTTAAGGATATCCAAGCTCTCCTCAACGATGCTATATGGCTGATAAACTTTTTTATCTGCCTCAGATCCCTGTGTTAGGACATAGACATCCCTCAGGTTTCCAAACCCCTTTCTGTTTACCCTGCCAAAGCGTTGAATCAGAGCATCAAGGGGAGCCGGTTCAGTCAGGATAGACTCAAAGCTAACATCAAGAGAGACCTCAACGACCTGTGTGGCAATCACGAAATCGTAGTTATTTAAATTGTTTAAGAGTGCCCGCTCCTTTCCTTCCCTATCCCCATAAGTGAAACGGCTGTGTATTAACATCACGTTATAACCTTCTCGCTTGAGGAGAGAATATGTCTCCATAGCCCGATCAACGGTATTGCATGCTATAAGAGAAGGTTTTGAAAGATTAAGCTCTTCTACAAGCTGTTTAACTTCGTCCATGCTCCCGTCAACGACATTTACCCTGTGCCTCGTGAACCTGTCCGCCTCTTCAGAAGCTGCTTTTAGTTCCACAGGTGATATTGAATCCCGTATTAGGGTTTCGATGAACTCGGGGAGGGTAGCGGTCATCACCATAACCTTTGCTCCATGGTTCTTCAGGAGCTCAAACATTGCGAGTATTATGCCAAGGACGTTCGGTTCATATGCGTGTATCTCATCGAAGATTAGAAGGGAATCCCTCAGCTCGCTTAGAGCCATCTCAAAGAACCCAACACCAAAGAATGCTTTCATTATCTGGAAGGGAGTGGTAACCTTCAGGGGAGTATATATTTTGTGATAGAGGGATGAAAGGCGCTTGTACTCAAGGTTTGAGGAGTAGAGGTAGAATGTTGAGGAGCTATGGAGGACACCAATTAAAGCGGGATCGCCAAAGAGGTTTAAAAGACGTCTGTGCATCGCGTTTATACTAGCTTTATATGGGAGAACATAGAAGATTCTACTTGAGATAGCCCTCTTCGTTCTGTAAGCGTTCCTGTCAGCCCAGAGGAGTGCGGCTTCAGTTTTTCCATAGCCCGTTGGGGCTCGCAGAAGGAGGTTTCCTTCAACTTCATTCGCAGCCTTCTGAAGCATGCGCCATTTTTCTCTGGGCAGGTCGAGTTCAATCACTCTACCGATGTCGGGTAAAAGCTTTATTTCGCTCTCACCTGCCGAGGCAAGATGATCCGCGGCATTGAGGAGACCCCTGAGAAAAATCAATATCTCCTTATACCGTTTCCAGTTGACCTCATACCAGTCAAGAAGGGTATTAAAATCAAAATTCCTTAGCCTCTCTTTCCAGTCACGTGGAAGAAAAAACATTCTTGGAGGCTTAACAGTCCCAAAGAAGTACGCCTCCCAGTAGGGAACTTTGGGCATGAAAACATTTTCAATATAATCTGAGTTCATGAGAAGCTCCTCAACTTTACCATCAAATTCGAGGGGGACGCCCGGGATCCTTCGGGGAATTCTGTCATCTAGTTCATCTAGGGTCCTGTGGTGGGTGAGTATGCCGAGTGCAATCAGGTTCTTTTCCTCCTCAGGCAGTTTAAGAAATTGTGTGAATGCGGTAGATAGTATCTCATGGCGATAGCCCCATTTTTGCGGATTTTTCTGAAAGCCGCTGGCACACTTTCCAAGATCATGAAGAAGAACGGAATAAAATAAAAGTTCCCAGAGCCCTCCGGAAAACCACGGAAAAGCTTTTCTCATGCTTTTGAGCACATTAATCGCGTCACTGGTATGACATTCAAGGAAATCATGGGGATTAAATTTGGCGTAGCAGACTTTCATTGACTCCACCTGTGGATATAAACGCCAATGTCAAGCTCGGGATCATATAACGTTCTGCTAGTTTGCCTTTTTCGTTCGGCATAGGTTCTAGGATAGGGAAGAATTATGAAAGGTTTCACCAACTTTGCTTTTCGAGGTGTCTTTGAATAGTCGTACTCCACTACAAGTGTGTGGATCATGCCAGGAATGCCCAGACTAATAGGCACTACTGTCCCACCCAGAGGTGCTTCCCTTTCCTCTAGATTGATATTTACAATTTCTTCAACTGTTGCGAGATCGCTTGATCGTCCGAGGAGGAGCTGATATCTGGGCTTTTTAAACGCTTCTTTCCATTCATTCGGCAGGTAAACATACAGTTCTGCGTTATATAGGAATTCACGCTTCATTATGTCCGTCTCAACCTTTCCAAGGGCATAGATTTTCTCAAGGTCAAGGCCTTTTCCGCTGCTCCTGAAGATATATCCAATATAAGATAGTTCGGTAAGATAAACCGGTTTGCCCTTTGCCGCCGACAGAATTCCCTGTATCGTTGAAGGCGGAGGCACCGGCAATGTTGGCTGGTATCCGGATTGAAATGTGGGGAAGCGAAAGCTGGCAGTCCATGCCCTCAGCTTCACTCGTATCATGAGCTCACCCGTAATATGCTTCGATTTCCTTGAGGAACTCCTCTATTGCATCACCCACGCTGCCCATAAATGTCTCAAGTTCTGCTTCACCTAATCTATCTTTGAGTTCCTCCATGCTCCATCCGAGGCTCTTCACAAAACCTTCATCATAACCAATGTAAAGCTTTTTGGTTGGCAGTATTTCTATGAGATCAGCGAGACGCTGGGCTAAGGCCTCAGCATCAAGTTTAACTTCTCCCCTATCCTCGAGCACAATATCGCTGATAAACGGATTAATGCCCCCATCAATGCTTACTAGGAGTATAAATTTGGGAGTCACATCGGTGAGGTACTGCGTCTGCTTGGCACCACCAAAGATATAGCGAAGAGCCATTATAGTCTCGGCAGCACGCTTCTTTCTTATCTCTGATGGCATAAGCCACTCCTTTTCGCCTATCCAAACACCAATCTCTGTGGCTATACTCTCCATCTCCTTAATCTCATTGACAATATCTTCCGTTCCCTTCTTGGGGTTGCCTTTCTTGTCTTTAGGAACATCATCCCATGTGAGGAGGTTTTTAAATCCTGCTTTGCTGATGATGGTGAATCTTCCGAGCGAATCGAGATCAAGTGAAAAAGCACCCTTTAGTATGGTGGCATAGAACTCCTGGCTGTAGGGAACTGGATCGCCCTCATGTCTTGAGGCATAGCCCTCATCAACAGTTAGAGAGTTCCTATCAGACAAAACAGATACCAATGGTGTGTTTTTGAGCGGAGAAACGCGTGTAACACTAACGTTTACACCTCCCTTCTTAAATGCCCTCATATATCCAAAAACATCGTCGTCAGGATACTTGAGAGGATTGGCAGCTGTAAAAACCTGCTTCTGCTCGCGATAGAGTGGTGAGAGCTCCCATCCAAAGCGTTCCTTTAGCGTGCTCCTCCACCAGTAGCGCCATGCCTGGGGCGAAACGTAGGGATAACGCTTTCCTCCTCTTTTAAGAGTCTTGACCCGTGTAACGTTCCTATCCGCAAGGCTTTCATCAATTCCAAGCATGTTCAGTGCAGAGTGGGGGGCATCAATCAAAACCATTCCAGCAGCAAACCTCATGCCTCTTCACCTCCAAACCCATAGATTTCGACCTCTTCAGTTTCCTCTTCCCCGATCTCTTCCTCCCTTATCAACCTCCCATGGAGTTTTTCATATATACGGAAGAGGAGCAGGTTTTTGACGCTCTTCCACGAGACATTGAAATCTTCGCCGTAGGATGTCAGGATGCGTGCGAACTCGTCGAAGGTCATCAGCGGCTTTTCAATATTTAACTCCTGTCTAAGCTTTTCCAGCC
This sequence comes from Thermococcales archaeon 44_46, assembly GCA_001507935.1. GTDB lineage: Archaea > Methanobacteriota_B > Thermococci > Thermococcales > Thermococcaceae > Thermococcus_A. The sequence continues at coordinate 10,846 of LGET01000002.1, read as the reverse complement.
CAACAAAGAAGGCTTCAAACTGATACAGCTTAGTTGCGTTTTCAAGCTCGCGTACACGTCTTTTCAGTTTATTGTCTGGAAGCTTTTCGAGCGTCTCTACCACCCTATCCCCAACATCTTTGACAAATTCCAAAGCCTTTTCATCCAAACCCAACACCTCCGAGCAGTAAAATTGCAGAAGTTCCCACTTAGAATTCACCTCCCGGCTTGTTTTGTCAATAAAGTAGCGGAGTATACTCTGGCCGTTTATCAACCTCGAATAGACCTCATTAGAGTAGCGTCTTTCATATTCCGCGAATTCCTCATCGCTGGGCCTTTTACGCCAGCCCATTGAGACTATCCTTTTCCATCCAGAGCTGTCGACAAGTGAAGCGTATGCCACGAAACGAAGAATCTGGTTAGGGATATGGATAACATCAAGCTCCTGGCCCTGATTGTTGTTAACGAAGTAGTACAGTGTAACTGAAGTATTTTTCCAGAGCTCACTGTGCTCAATCTTCCTCATGAGATCACTTATTAAGTGAAAGAAAAAGTTCTCAGGTCGCCTGAAGTTTTTGGCATTTGAAGCAAGTTGGGTTTTTACAACATCGTCAAATGCATCCCTGTGGAGTTCCACCATAAATTCGTAAGGATATGCATGAATTATAAGGATTCTCGAGAGGCGGTAGGCAACTAGAGGCATCAATTGAGTGAGAAAGACACAGTGGGAGCAGATATTCGCACCATCTTTGCCTGAGGGGAAGTAGTTTGGGATGCCTCCTGTTCCGACTAATGGAAAGTCTGATCGATAAACCGGTTTTTCCCTTGCGTGTCTTCTACCACATACCTCACATATTGGAGCGTTTTCATCTTCTGGTTCGTTGAGTAATGAGAGCAGGCTGTTCTCTACAGCTTCAGGAGTTCTTTTCTTTGCCATGCTTGGATTTGCCATGAGTATACCGCTGTTCGGCATCATCATTGCGTGAATATAACCGGAGCTCCATTCCTTCCTTGCATAGAGTTCAGAGGCAAATTTAACCGCTCTCTTAATGTCCTCTGCCGTCAGTTCCTCAGGTTTTTCCTTATCATTTAGCAATAGCAGTGCTACCAAACCGGCATCCGTAAAGGGATGCCCTGTCCAAGTGAAAAGTGGGATAAGTTTCACCCCCTAACCAAATCTTCCGTATCCAAGTGAGGTTTTTGCTCCTACACCATGATCCTTCAATGCTGAAATTAGTAATTCTCTAGCCTTAGTCAAAAGTTTAACTCCCTCTTTATTCCTTGGAGCTATTGAAAACTGGAATTCAATACCCGCGGGAACTGTTAAGAAAAATACCGGAACTGGAGAATGCCAATCTCCAGGAGCCGTTTCAACTTTCTTTCCCAGTTCTTCGCCGCTTGCAGAATAATAGGGCTGATAGTGAGGGTTCATTATATCCAATTCCAAAATCGGCTCCCGGTTTAGTTGATTAGGTGTTGGAAAAGCGTCAAAGAAGATTATATCACCTTCTCTCTTTTGAGTCCCGAAAATAGCTCTTAGAACTTTCATTTTTTTAAGCAATTCATCATTTATTTTCTCTTTTAGTTTTTCCTCAATTGCCTTTATTACCTCTTTATCGTTGTTTTCATCTTTTGCAGGATTTTCCAATGCTTCCTGGATTCTCTTTGCCAATTCGAAGAAATCTCCGTCAAATTGATCCTTTAGCCTATCGGCTAAATTTAATATTGCATAGTGCTTCGCAACACCCTTCAAAGCCGACCCCGGAATGTAGGGGATCCCATAGTTTCTGTGAAGCCTTATGGAGGTTTCATAAACACTCTCATTGCCCAAGCCGATTATTAGACGGGACTTGGTGCTTAGTTTGAATGTTTGTGCGTTGATTTCATCCCACATCTTCCCCCGTAGTTTATAGTATTTCTGATATTTCTCCAGGGCACCAGTTGGAAGTAGAATTCTGTATCCCAGCGATTGGTATCTAGGTTTTGGCATCTCTCCGCCTCGTTTTTTTGGACTGTCACCTCCAAACGGAACGAACTTCTCTATCTTTAGGGAAATGTTTTCGACTCCGTTCCAGTGCTCTTTAACGATCTTCTCTATGTAAGAAGGGACAAAGAGTCTCATTGTTACTCCTCCTTTTCGAGCATTGCATCTGCAAACCTTCTCATCCAGCTGAGAAGTTTTATCGTCTCACGTGTTAAATGTATCATTGTCTGAACTTCTGACTCCTTAAGCATGTACTGGAGAGGATCCATACCTTCTGTAATTCTGTTAGGGGATCTTTTAGCGAGCCATTCCGAGATTTGATAGAACAGATACGCGTAGGCTATTCGTTCGGCTTTGTTTTCAAAAGCTTTCTCACCTTTCTCAAATTTCTCTAACTCTTCTTTGATCTTTGTGTATTCGGTTTCACCCTCTTTGATCTTTGAGAGATAGAATGCAAGGGTGCTGGGTAAACCATTGGTAAGTATCAATGCTGGGGCACTTTTGACGTAAGAAGCATATTTTTTCTGTATATTTTTATCCCTAGAATTGCTGATCTCTTTGACTTTTGTAACAGCTTCATATGCAAACTTGGCTCTCTTCTGCTCAAGACTTCTCAGAGCCATTCTCCTCACCCCAAATCGTCAGTTTAACAAAGCCTTTGCCCACTGTCTCATTTCCCCCTATCTGAACGAATTTTCCATTGAGTGTATTCAGCTTGCTGATTATCTTGTCGGCTGTGGATAGTCCCTCGATTTTTTTCCTTGGTTCCCCAACCGCGATGACTGAATAGAGTAGGGTGTCAGAAGGTAGGTATTCTTCGTACCATAGTGCACCGGTTTTGACAGTTCCAGTTTCAGCATCTATCTTCACCCTCGCGACTATTTCCGTGGCTGTTTCCACTAATGCTCTAAAGAGATCATCTGAAACTATCACAAATCTCCCCTTTATTTCCTTTTTGACGTTTTCAGGTGCGATTTTTGTTATCAAGTTCAGGAGATGCTCTAATTCGTTCGGTTTATTTTCCGGTACGTTGAACAAAAGGTCCTCGAGCACGACGTACTTTTTCCCATTCTTTTTTATCACAACATCATCGCTGAATACAACGGCTGTTGATTTCTCCTGAGAGTCTTCGCTGGATAGTAGAGTATTAACCTGATTAATTGTGTCCTTATATTTGGATAATCCATTCGTCTTAAGGGCAAATATCAAGTCGTCGATGAATCTTTTCAGAACCAGGGGGCATGTTACATAAGCGAAAACACCTTTAAGGCTTCTGACCGGGAATAGCAGAATCTTGGCGTCCCCAACACTTATGGCTCCACCATGCTCGGATGCAGCTTCAGTTGAAGGGCCGAAGATTATCTCTGTTATAGGTGGATCTCGTTTACCTTCTTTGACTTTTTTGACATAGTCATCAGCTCTTTCTTTGTAAATTTCATTTGCTAACTTTTCCCAATCTTTGTCGTTAATTTTTAGCTTTCTATCCATCTCCAACTTTCTGAATGAACTCCTAAGAACTCCTTTCAAACTCTGCCCCCATATAACGGGAAAGCCTGTGTGCCTCTCCCTTTGGATTGGCAGGTCTATAACGCTAAGCTCCGCTCCACTCCCTGCATGCACGGGCGTTACGCTATATAATCCCATTACCAGAGATTTTTCAAACATTTTCATTCACCTCCTCAAGGTTAAACTTTAAAGCTCCGATTGCAAATTCCAAAACTTTATCTTGGTTTTTATAGAAGAGGACGAATTCTCTACCATTGTATCGGATCCAAGTTAAGTTATATTCAAATCCTGAATGTGCTATAAAGTTCCTAAGCGTCGGCTCTTTATTGGCACCGGATCCAGAAAGGGAATAATAGTGAAGATTTCTCCTTACCTCCAATAATGGAAGTGGTTTACCTCTCTTCAGATCTCTTATCCACCCCTCTTTAGGTTTCTCGTAAGCTATGTAATCTCTTAGCCCTTTCTTTCTAGTTAGTTTATTGTCTTCGTAATCCACCTTGCCTTCAATTAGTCTCTTTAGATCCTCTAACTGGTTTTCGAGTATTATGCCTATCCTTGGCATTTTCCTGAACAGAATCCTTGAGACACTCTGAAGCTCCTTGAAGGTAACCTCTTTCTTAGGGAAATCATTAAACTCTGAATTAAAGACTCTCAACATATAGTAAAGTTTAGCTGCAGTTTTGAAATCCTCTGAGAGACATTGTTTTCTTACCACCCTCTTTCCATTATTGAGGACCTCAATACTATTCTTGAACTCTGCAAACTCTTTCCCGAGGAATCTTTCTATCTCATTGAGGCTTGGATAAAACTCAGCAAAGACCAAAGGGAGTCCATTGGTAACCGAACTTATAAAAGCGTTCCACATGCCTTTTTCATCTATGGTGGAATATAGTGGCTTGGGGAGCATTTTTGTTTCTTCTACCTTTCTTACGTGAAGGACAGTATTTTTAACAACTTCCTTTTTCTGTTCCCCAAAAAATCCTTGAGGAAAGGGTTCAGAGTTTAGAACAGTTATAGTCACATCATCTAGATAAGCTGCAATACCAAGAAGATTATGAAGTGCTCTGTATGTTAAAGTGGGCATGAAATTGATCCCGTGAGTTAAGTCTAAATAAACTTCCAACGGTTCAGCATTTTGAAGATCACTGGGAATACACTGGGCAAGTTTGTAAACAACGAAATGGTAAAAATCAATCATATTCCCCTCAATAGTTATGTTGCCAAAGACACCCACACCTGGAGCAACGCTAATCTCAATCTTTTTATTCTTGAGCCCTTTTTTCAAGTTGAGTTTTATATGTTCATCTTCCAGTTCTTCTATTATACTATGGTTAATAAACCAGTGAACCCTCTCTTTAACGTCAGCAACAATCTCCTCATAGCTTGAAAATTCTCTTGCTTCAACATTGGGAATATCTCCATTTTCAGTTTTTCTTTTAAAGTTGGCCAGTGTATCAAGAGTTACGATGAGAGTTTTTTCAGGATTTAAGGCTTCGAACAATATTGGCAACGTGCTCCTACTTTTTATCTCGTACCCGTTCATTTTATATGTTATCGGCTCCCACTGGAAAGGATTTCCCCATGGGATAACTAAAACTTTCATTACCAAACCCCCACAAAAGTTAGACCATATCCAAGTTTTGTAAGAGCGCCCAGTTTTAGATACTTAGGTAAAGCTACGGGAGCATCAAAACCCATAAAGAATAAACTACCTGGGGGTATGGCATGTTTAACTCCTTTTGGTTTGTTTTTTGCGTAATCCCATCCAGATATTGGTATGGGCTTGCCAAAAACAGATAAATGCAATTGTGGTTTCCTTCCATTTGTCACATCCTCAATCTTGCGTAGAATTGAGTCCACTGCATCGCGTCCAAGTATTGTCGGTGTAGCAAAATATAAGAATAACCTTTTACCTTCCACAGAACCAAAGGATAATTCAAGGGGTTCTGTATAAAATGATGCAAATCTGGACTCTCCCCCAACCTTGAACGTACCTCCCCTCTTCTCCCAACACCAATCCTTAATCCAAACAGAGATAGCATCCATCCGCAGGAATTCCACGGTGTAGAGATGCCCTTCGAGAGCAGTTTTCGTGGAATCGAGTGCTATGCCAATCCTCTTCTCTCTCGGGATTTTTTTAGGTTTAATGCTATTATCAATTTTTTCGGAGAGTATTTTCATTAACATGTCAAAGGGGATAAACCCTCCAGCTGGCTTTCCTTCATGTGGTAAAAAGAGCCTGTCCTTAAATTCTCCGGGTTTAACAACTGAAATTTTGCAGTTATTTTTAACGACATTTATGGGTGTAGCAACAACCTCTTCCCTCTCGATCACAGGAAATACCCCAACAATCTCAAACTCCGGTTCTTCTTTTTTATATCCAGCGCACTTCTTGGCTTTTTCTGAAAAGTTTCCATTCACTAATATAAAGCTTCTTAGCGCTCCTGCTATAGTTTGGGGAAGTGGAAAGAGAGAACGAGCAACGTGGCTTTCCCCAGCAAAAAAAGGCCTGCTCTCTCTAAATAGTAAAACGTCGTTTGGCACTATCGTAATTTTTTCAATCATGGAGACACCTCCATATCAAGGAGAATTTTTAGAAGAGTGAATAACCCTTTCATCTTTCTAACCAAATTCTCAGCTCTAACGTTGTTGGAAAGACGAATTAATGAATCCCGTACTTGCTCACGTTTGTCTTTGGAGACATGTCTGTGGATCTCGTATTTTAATAAATCCTTCACACCCTCTTCTGGCCAGCTATCGATGTCTTCAAGAACATGGTAGATGAGTCTCTTTGATCCTTCATCTTTCAAAATTTTAATAACATCATCTAGTTCTTTACCAATGACTCCCCACTCAAGTATTGTTTTGTAGTAACTTCCATTGTGCTTCAGCAATCCTATGGTTATGCAGTTTTTACCATGCTCTTTAGCTTCTCTCTCGAGTTCTTTTGCTTTATCAAGGGCATCATACAGGGGATGTTTATAATGCACTATGAGCAATCCAGCGCTCATTTTTCCCGCCGGGAGATAAGAATAGCCATCGTCGTCAAAGGTCCTTCCGAATTCATCCCTAATGCCCTTAGCGACCTCCAGTGCTCTATCTATAGGTAGTATCGCGAGAACGTCATCTCCACCTGCGTATATAAGCAAACCATTTTCCTCAACTTTCTCCTTGACCTTTTTTAGGGAGAAGTTTGTTAGAGCTTCGCTTATAGCTCTGTGAAGCTGAGGTGTGGAGTAATACTGTACGTTGAGTTTACTTTTCATATCCTCAGGGATAATTTTTGCAATTTCTGGGTGGAGATGGTCAATAATTGCTCCAGAACACTCGCCCGAGATGACCTTCCCCATATTGTCTCCATCCATCATGAGGATTGCATAGTATTTTGAAGGTTTTCCAATCTCTCTGTCCTTATAGGCTTTCATGAGGATTTCTTTAGCCTTTTCAACATAGTCCCAGTTGATTTCTTCTATGTTTCCTCCAAGCTCTTCCACTTTTTTCCTTAAGCTGTTCTCTGATAAAGTCTCCAAGTAATAGAGATCGGCATCCCGAACCTTTCTATCCCTAATGAGGCATCTATGAATTCCGTTCAATGCTTCTATGAACCTTGCCCCATACTCTTCATCAAATTTCTCTCTCCAATTCTTATATAGAAGAGCCACATCAACAATGGATTCAAATTTTTGTCTTGGATATCCCTTGTTCTTAAGCCATTCGGGATAGTATCTCTTTATCATGCAAACTGGGCATAAAGGTTCTCCCTTCCATCTTCCTTTTAGTTCCCTTTCCTTCAGGACATTCCCCAAGATAGCGAGGTTTTCACCACACATATGACACTTCCAACCCGGTGGTTGTTCCCCTTTTTTGAACCTTTCCCCACTAAGTTTTGCTTCTCCCAGCCCCTCAAGAATCTTTAGCAAGAATGGATACAATTCTATGAACTTTCTCTCATATTGAGCTTCTTTCATGGCTTCCATCCATTTCCGGACATTTTCATCAACGAGGTTTGCTTTCTGTAAGATCTCCCCTGCGTTATCCCAGTCTATGCCACCATACAATGGAAGCCACTCCACCGATACTGTAAAGTATCCTTCCAAGATGTGCCAATAGGTTTCTCTGTGTTCTTCGATCATTTTGGGATCCAAGTTATATTCCTTAATCGCCCAGTCCAAGGAGGAATTAAACATCTCCTTCAGGATTTTCTTAACGTTTTCTTTTATCTTCTTCTCAACATATCCTGCTCTATCCTCAGGTATTACAACCAAAGCTTTGTTGGGTATGTTGGATATCATCGCCGACTCATCTGGGGCGTTTAAGAGCTCCGCCTTCAATAGCGGCTGATCCCTCAAAGCAGGGTATATAACTACCTCAGGACCGAACTCCTCAATTATCGGTTCAATGGCCTTAAAGGTTAGGAAAGACACCATATGACTTCCTGCCCACAAGTCAAGCTGTTTCCTCGCATTTTTTATAAAGCTCTGAACTGGTACAATCTTTATTCTCATTAGAACAGGTTTTTCAACTGCTAATGCAGAGGTTAAATCAAGATGATGCCATATTGTATGATCTGGGAATCTTGTTTCCGCTGGAAGATGTATGAGCTCCTTAACAAGGGAATTTAAATTTATGTTAAGTTTTTTGAAAACATCCCCATGTTCTTCTTTTAGTTTTCTCACCAAGTTTTGTTCGAGTCGTTGAGGAAAGTTGTTCCATATGTAGACCCAAGATTCCTGGTAAAGTTCTTTTAAGGTCTCGCCTTCTACCTGGACAATCACACCAATAAACTCTTCAGCACCTTTATAGCCCAATGTCGAGATTAAATGCCTGAAAAGCTTTCTTAAATTTTCGAATCCTTTCCTACCCTTCACTGGATTTACCGGATGAACAAGGACTGGATACCCAACCCAATAATATTTACCGGAAGTCCTTCCGTAAAAATCGCTTGCTGGGTCTTTATTCCCCACCTTGAATACCAAACGCTGGGCAGCAGATGCCATCCTATCGGCTTCTTTGATTAACTCGGATTCTTCAAAGGAGATACCAACTTGATTCAAAATCTTCTTAGCTCTCCCTTTGTGTCCGGTTATTTTGAGCGCTTTATCAGGCGGATCGTGGAAATATGTTTTGAGTTTTTGATCAAGGTTCATTTGAACACCTCCAACGATCCAAAAACAGGAAATTCTTGAATATTCTTATCAAATAATCCCATGATGTTCCAATCTGAGAATCTATTTAGCTCCATATCGGGATGATAAGGATTAGTTTTGAACTTTACAACCCGAATGTGAGTTTTTCCACCAACAGAGGTTACCCCCAAAATCATCGGCGATGCTCTTCTTGAATTCTTCAGTTTTGATTGAAGTCCGGATATCTCCTGTATATCCTTCCCTCTCAGGTTTATTGGTAAGCCAAAGATGATCCTATCCTTTTTACTTACACTTTTCTGTCTAAACGTTTTATATTTGTTTTGGAATTCTCTTAAGGCTTGAATGGGATCTTGAGCCTTGGTATCCAAAAGCCCTATAAACGAGGTTTTCTCGTTGAGAATAGGGTAAGGCTGTGGTTTTAAATTTCCTCTTGGTTGTACTCCCAATTCCAGACGTATAATATCAATTGCTTTTAATATTGATTCTCTTAAGTCGTTTATAGTTGCATACGTCCACTTAAGAGACAAATCTTTGAGAATATCCAAATCTCCCCCAGTGAATTTAAAACTTCCGGCCCCGCGTCTATTCCTGGAGCCAATGTTACCAAGCGTAACTAATGTCCAAAAAGTTGCCAATGCTATTTTGAAAGACTTATGGTCCGGTGAACGCAACTTAATCGTGAACTTTGTCCCTGCTGGGTAATACCTCTTAATTTGCCCCTTCGAAGCCAAAATCTTTAAAGAGAACCATATATATGGCAATTCGTGAATATGAGAGTATTTATCAAATATTGGTCTATTTCCTTTAAACTTAACTATTATATCTCTCGGTTTTTGATTGCAATCTACATGAACTTCAACCCTATTTCTCTGATTAGTGCTCCCAAAAACGTACTCTTCAGCCTTCCTCAGCCCGACGATATCACTCCCAAAATAGTTTCCTGCCAGAGCCCTGAACCACCATCTCATCACACCCTTTATTGAGGGAGCCCTAATCTCAGCCCTGTTTTGATTTGCCCCTCTCATGAAAATAGGTGTTATCGCTTCAAGTTCAAACTCAGCTTTATACATCATTTCCTCCTCCCATCAACCTTCACCATCCCAAAACCCAGACTATTTTTTCTCCAAATCCGGCCTGATAGCCGACTCTCAAAAGATCTTCATCCCCATAAGCCTTAAACACCAAATGCCAGGCCCTCTGGAAGATCCCCTGCTTGATTTCAAATCTCTTCGGCTTTGCCTTGAGAACCTTGATTTCAAGATCATCCGGGGGTTCTTTCCCATAGAGAAGAACATATTTTTCCTTTAAATTCTCCTTCAGGTTCTCATAGAACTTGTCTTCCATAGGACTTAAGTCATGCTGCCTCAATTTTCCAAAAGAGGGCTTTAATGTGGTCACTGCTATGGGAGAGAGTGTCGAGTAGACTTTTCCACTGTAAGAAAGTGGCTCAGGGAGTGCTTTGACAATTTCAGCATGGAACTTCTCATTCCATAAAATTACCTCTGGATTTTGGAGAAGGCCACCAATAAAGGCTTCTGCTATCTCTATGATCGGAGTAGAAAAATAGAAGAACGCCTTTCCTTTCCCGGTAAAATAGGATAAGCCATTTGATGATCTCCTCTTCTCTGCCATGAAGAGAGAATAGGTAAAGAGCTTTGGAACTTTTGGCCGATGAAGGGCAAGACTTAGGTCAGGGTTTACTTGTTGAATACGGCGATAGATAAGGCCTTGAAGATAATGCTGATGACTATAGGGAACCTTAAACTCCGAATTTTCAGGAACGAGACGTATCAGGAACCGCAAATTCATACCTCCATCAGCGAGGCATCTTAGTGATAATATTACCCGATTAAAATATTTAAAGTTTACGAAAATAATTTAAAAAATGATCTAATTATAGGAGATGGGTTTTATTCAAAAACTTAAAAAGAGAATATGAAATGAAAAAGAAACTGATTAAATGAAATTTATCTAAAATTTATTAACGACGAGGGTTTGTAACAACATCTTCCTTTCAATTCTTCTAAAGTCTTATTGGAACTTGTTGATAATGATAAGGATGTTCTTGTTTTTGTCTTTCAATTCTTCTAAAGTCTTATTGGAACAGAAGCCACGCAGAAGACGGAGGAAAAAGCAGCAGTCTTTCAATTCTTCTAAAGTCTTATTGGAACAAGGAATTAGAACGTAATCTATCCCGAAAAACCCTGTCTTTCAATTCTTCTAAAGTCTT
>LGET01000203.1 GCA_001507935.1 Thermococcales archaeon 44_46 | reverse complement strand
CCTATTAGGAGTATCATAACACCACCCTTAACACCCTTTGTCTTTCAGGCATCTCTTAACCTTTGCCAAAAGAGTCTCCATAACTTCTCCGGCAGGCCCCTTTAGGAATATGTCCGCTATTGGGGTTATACCGCTCTCCTTTACGTTTATCTCTATCACATACCCTTTGTTATCCTTTACGATATAGGGGATATACGCCGCTGGAAACACCTGGCCACTCGTTCCGATAACCAGACAAACGTCAGCCCTTTCGGCAAGCTTAAAGGCTTTTTGAAGGGCTTCTTGAGGAAGAGGCTCCCCAAACCAGACAACATCTGGCCTCAAGAGAGAACCGCATTCCGAGCATTTGGGTAAGTCCTCCTCTTTCAAGAACTCCTCAATCCTTCCCGATTCAAGAAGGTTCTCAGTATAAGCACAGCCGGTGCATTTAACTCGATAAATATTCCCATGGAGCTCTATAACATTTTTGTTTCCAGCTTCTCTGTGGAGATTGTCAATGTTTTGGGTTATGACCGCTTTTAAAAGCCCCATTCTCTCAAGCTCTGCCAGCGCCAGATGGGCCTTGTTGGGCTTTGCTTCCTTCATACGCTTCATCCTCATCTTGTAGAATTCCCACACCAGTCGCGGATTCCGTTTAAAAGCCTCCGGGGTTGCTACTTCCTCCACTCTGTAGTTTTCCCATAGGCCGCCCCTGTCTCTAAAAGTTGGTATTCCGCTTTCGGCACTTATTCCAGCGCCTGTGAAAGCTATCAAAAAGCGGGAATGAGCTATTAATTTTGCTGCCTCCTCTATCATAGGGCATCGGTTTTTACTTCTCCTTTGAAACTTTTAAAGATATTCTAACGGCAAGATTTAAATTACATGGATGTAAAATATCACATGCAACAAAGTACTGGGGTGATACAATGAGCTACCAGATGTATAGGGACAAGGTTTTAGAGTTTATTGAGATGCATGAAAAGTGGAGGTCATCAACGATAAACTTGATTGCAAGTGAAAACGTAACCTCCCCAAGCGTTACGAGAGCTGTGGCAAGCGGGTTTATGCACAAATATGCCGAAGGATGGCCAAGACAAAGGTACTACCAAGGATGTAAGTACGTCGATGAAGTCGAACTCATAGGAGTTGACCTCTTCTGTAAGCTCTTCGGTAGCGATTTTGCCGACCTTAGACCAATATCCGGAACTAACGCAAACCAGGCAGTGTTCTTTGGCCTAACAAATCCCGGAGATAAGGCTATCGTTCTTCACACATCTCACGGCGGACACATAAGCCACATGCCCTTTGGAGCTGCCGGTATGAGAGGGTTAGAAGTTCACACATGGCCATTTGATAACGATGAATTCAACATCGATGTCGACAAAGCCGCCCAGATGATTAGAGAGCTCGAGCCCAAGATAGTCGTCTTTGGTGGTTCATTGTTCCCATTCCCACACCCAGTCAAGGAGCTCGCTCCGGTGGCTAAGGAAGTTGGGGCATATGTAATGTATGATGCGGCCCACGTCTTGGGACTGATAGCTGGAGGAAAGTTCCAAGACCCACTTAGAGAGGGAGCAGACGTCATAACCGCTTCAACACACAAGACCTTCCCCGGGCCACAAGGTGGTGTAATAATTTACAAAGACCTCGGAGAAGACACAGCAAAACTGCAGTGGGCAATCTTCCCGGGTGTTTTGAGCAACCACCACTTACACCACATGGCCGGAAAAGTTATCACCGCTGCAGAGATGCTTGAGTTCGGTAAAGCCTATGCCGAGCAGATCGTAAAGAACGCCAAAGCTCTAGCTGAGGCCCTTGCAGAGGAAGGATTCAAGGTCATTGGAGAGGACAAAGGCTATACCGAGAGCCACCAGGTTATCGTCGACGTTAGCGAGCTCCACGAGGCTGGAGGAGGATGGGCTGCTCCACTGTTAGAAGAAGCCGGAATAATCCTCAACAAGAACCTCCTTCCATGGGATCCACTTGAGAAAGTCAACACCCCAAGCGGTCTGAGAATCGGTGTGCAGGAGATGACGAGAGTTGGAATGCTAGAAGACGACATGAAGGAAGTAGCAAGGTTCATAAGAAGAGTCCTCATTGACAAAGAGGATCCAAAGAAAGTTGAGAAGGAAGTATTCGAGTTCAGAAAGCAGTTCCAGAAGGTTTACTACTCCTTCGACCACGGCCTGCCAATGAAGGAGTGAACTCCTTTTCTTGTCTTTTTTTCTTCTGCCATCAGGTTTTCAAAAAAGAAAGAATATTAGAAGCTCAAAGCCTTGCCCTTTCAAACTCATCTTTTCTGCCCAGGGGCTTGGTAGCGTCTATACCCATCTTTGCGGTAAAGCCCTTTTCTCCTGATGGGTCTAGAGAGCTTCCCCTTGCGTTTGGGATTATTACCAGGTCTTTATCGGCTTGGAATCTCGTGGCTATTGCCCATTCAACTTCCCTGTCGTCGTAGATATTGATGTCATCATCAACAACAACCACGTGCTTCAGGCTTGGATGCCCTGTAAAAGCCGCCAAAATGGCATTTTTCCCATCTCCATCGTGCTGCTTTGTTATACTTACAACTGCGTGGAGCCACATGCAGCCCCCTTCTGTCAGCCTTACGCCGTGAACCTTTGGGACTACCTGCTTAACGCTCTTGTATATCTGGGGCTCCTTGGGAAGTCCCATGAGCATGTAGTGCTCATATCCGCTGGAAAGCAGTGCGTGGAAAATCGGATTTTCAACGTGGTACATCTTCTCAAAAACCACAATGGGCTGCTCCCTTACGATGTCATATGTCCCGGTTATGTCAACAAAGGGCCCCTCTTTGTCAAGCTCTGGCAAAATTTTTGCCTCAAAGACGAATTCACTCTCAACCGGAACGGGAATTCCATTGAGGTCTACAACCTCTAAGGGCTTTCCAAATGCCATCTCGCTCATGGATGATGCAACGTTGAGCTCGCTGACCCCGTAGGGTGGACTTGTTGCTGCCGCTAGGAGGATATGAATTGGATTGCCGACGATTATCCTGACATCAAGCTCTTCACCGTGTTCGGCTTTATCTTTCCACATTGCATACAAATGCCTGGGGACTAATCTGACAGTTCCGGTTTTTTCATCTCTCACCATTGTCCTGTGATAGGAGAGGTTGACAAAACCGCTCTCGTCCTTTGCTATGTAGATTGC
>LGET01000202.1 GCA_001507935.1 Thermococcales archaeon 44_46 | reverse complement strand
AGCTTTTCCAACTCGGTAAGCTGATATACCCTGAGAACTCTAACCCTTTCCAAGGCGTAGGGATTGTCCTCTGCAAAAGTATTGCTCCGAGGAACAGGTCTTGGTACGGTCATTGTTCACCACCTCCAACAGAAGGACCATACGCAAATCCTCTCTTTGGAATCTCCTCCGAGATTCTCGGTGGACATGAGCTTTCTTCAAGACCCAAAATGGTTCTCAAATTCCTCACAAAGCTTATCTCTGCAGGACAGAAGTATGAACACCTACCACATCCAACACAATAGCTGAGACCAAGTTTTTCAACATATGAATTTTTGCACATATACCTGTTCATAAATCTAGATTTCTTTGTTGGCCTAAAGTTGTGTCCACCTGCCACCATTCCATGTCTTACCAGCTGACAAGAATCCCATCTCCTAACTCTTGCCCCAGTAACTCCATCGATATTTGGAATATCTTGGACATCAAAGCACCTGCAAGTCGGGCAGGTAGTGTTGCAGTTGCCACATGCAAGACATATGTCGGACTGCTCGTCCCACATCGGGTGCTCTGTCTCGAGCTCAAGCAGATACCTCAAGTCCGCCCAGTCTTCGTGGTACTTGAACATCTGCTGCTTTTTATTTTCAAAATCTCTAAAGTTGCACACATCCTGAGATGTTACTTCCTCAAAGAGACGTAAGTTCTTATCAACTATCCTATGACCAGTGGGAGTCCCGACACGAACAAGCCAGCCATCGGGAAGTTCATGGAGGAATAAATCGAAGCCATCGTCTGCAAAATCCGTCTCCCTCAGATTACAGAAACAGTACTCATCTGGGACACAGCTAATGCCTATGATAATGCCTTTTTCCCTTCTAACCTTGTAATATTTGTCTGGAAGCTCGTCCAAGTATATGGTATCCATTATTTTAAGCCCGAAGATGTCACATGCATGCACTCCAAAAACCACAAACGGTTCGACTTTTTCAATAGCTTCCTTGTATTCTGCCTTCGAAATGCTGAATTCAAACATTTTTTCCCTCGGAAGGAAGAAAAACTTCTTCGGAGGCATTATTGTCCTGTTATATTTGAATTCTATTTGCCTCACGTCTTCAACTTCTCTGAAGTCGTAGAACTTCTCTGAAATTTTCACTGGAGCATAAAGTGTTCCCCAGTCTTTTAATCGCTCTAGGAACTCGTAAGTATTCTCCTTCGGCAACTTAACATACCTCAACTCCATCACCCCACTGATGTACACAAATAGTCCCGGTGAACATTTTTATTCATCCTCATTGAAAGCTTGTTTTGTGTATAAAAAAGCATTTCTAAACCCTTAGATTTTTAACCAAAGGTTTAACACAGCAAATTCGCCCAAAATACTTTATTCATATATTCTTTAAACAACAGAAACCAACATCACAGTTCAGATAAGTTGCACTAACGACTGGTTTTAAGCTTAGATGTACAGAAAAGTGTAACCAAAAGAAACAAGTCATAGGTACTAACGAATATCTCTCCTTGAAAACATCAAAATTAGGAAACTTAGCAGGTACATCCCCGAAATTGAATAAAACGCTGTTTCATAACCTGCAGTATCGATCAAAAGGCCTATAAAATACGGGCCAGCGGTTGCTCCAAAAAACCCCATCATGTTCACAAACCCCATTACTGTGCCAAGATTTCCCTCACTTGCATGTTCACTTGTATAAGCGGTAACTATCGGACCAACGGAGTAGAAAAATAACCCCAATAACAAAACCAGCATGGGATATGCCGTTTTCACCAACAGAAAAGACAAGAAAGCATTTAGAGCGAGAACAGAGAAAAGACTAGTTTCTCTAATCCTATCATACACACCTCCTCCAGCAATAGAGCCAAAGATCCCCACTATCGAGAGGAGAGAGAAGTAAAAGGAAGCTTCTTCTACACTTCTGCCTTTGTTTACAAAGAAATCTGGAAGGAAAGTCAGCATTCCAAAAAAGGCTGCTAGTACTATGAAGTTCATAACACTTAAGCTGAACACCTCCCTAGGCACCGTGAACTTTGGCCGTTCAACTTGCTTTACTTCCCCCTTGATTATCAGCATAAGCGCCAGTCCAACTGTTAAACTCATAAGCGAGAGAACCAAAAACGAATACCTCCACTCTAAGGCCAAGGCTATTGGAATAACAATTGCTGGAGCAATGGCACTTCCTATTGGAGGCCCAACCATAAAAACACCCAATGCGGAACCTTTTTTCTCCCTGTAAATCTCGCTTATAAGAGCAGTTGCTGGAGCATAGTAGAAACCAGCAAAAATCCCATAGAGAGCCCTAATGGCAATAAGATGCCAGTATTGCCGGGCGAAAATAATCAAGGAGCTTGCTAACGAATAACCAACAATGCTGATAACTACAAGCTTTTTTCTTCCGAGTTTGTCCCCAAAATAACCAGCTGGGACTTGAATCAAAGCGTAGGGAAGGAGAAGGGATGTCATTAGAAGTCCAGCCTGAGCGTTTGTTATAGCTAACTCTTCTTTAATTAGTGGGATAAGGGGAGGAATAGCCATTCTGTGAGCATAATTAAATATCCACCCAAGAGAGAGCAGTAAGAGAAGTTTTCTCTGCATATTTTGAGGTGAGAGGCTGAACGTTTAAAAAATTATCGAAGAGTTAAATATAAAAAGGAGATGATGTAGGGCTAAGTGAGAGCCATGGTAAGCAAACTTCTTGCACTCGAAGTATATCCAAATCTCAAGGATCTCGATTTTAGGGTACTTAGAGGGGTAGAGCTTAATATGCGCCATTATGAGTGGGTGCCCCTTGAGGTAATAGCCAAATTTTCCAGAGTGGATATTGAAACTGCCTCCTATCGCCTAGGGAAACTCGACAATTGGGGACTCGTGAGGAGAAGAAGTGATATAGGCTACATAGGCTACCAGCTCACAATACATGGATACGATGCCTTGGCAATAAGGGCATTTGCTCAAAAGGGGATAATTAAGGCAATAAGCCAAACACAAATTGGGGTAGGGAAAGAAGCGGACGTTTATGTCGGGATAACTCCAAATGAAGAAAAAGTGGCCGTTAAATTTAATCGGATAGGAAGAACGAGCTTCACAAGGATAAAGCTCTACCGGCCAGATTTTGTTAACAAAAGGCATATATCATGGCTCTACATTTCAAGACTCGTTGCCCAAAGAGAGTATGAGGCTCTTCAACTCTTGAGCCCAATAGCCAAAGTTCCCAAACC
>LGET01000201.1 GCA_001507935.1 Thermococcales archaeon 44_46 | reverse complement strand
GTTAAGGATATAGTAAAGGTTTTAGAGGGAAAGGTCAATTTTGAGATAATTGATGATATGACGTTTCAAAGGTATTACCCAATAGAGGAGGTTTAATCATGAAGGTCACACCAGAAATGTTGTTTTTGATAATGGTTTTGGGTGCTGCTGCCACTTTGCAGTTTTACAAAGGTAGGAAGCTCAATCTGGGAATAATGGATTATTACCTGAGAACGATAGAGAAGGTTGTAAAGCCCAAGGACAAGAATTACGTCTGGCTTGGGGGATATGTAGGATTCAGGGCGTTTTACAAGGTCAACGAAGGAAACATTGACAAGTTTGAATACACACTAACTCTTTTACCAAGGCAGAGTATATTCTATTTTCCTATCTCGAAGCTGATAAACAGGCATGACAAGATATACTTTGTGATAAAGCCCTATGCAACAATCAAACGCGAGGCGCACCTGATACAGAAAGGCTACTACCGCTTTAGGCCAAATATAGAGGATGAGGAGCTTTTGCAGAGGGAGATAGTGGAGGTAAATGGAATACAATATGAAGCACTCTTTGAGAAGAAGAGGGACGTTGAACTGCTGAAGGAATTTCTTCAGGGATTTTCAAAAGTTGAAAACGTCAAGCACGTTTCATTGACGCCGAAGACAAACGTGCTTTATGTGTTTATGAAGCCGGAGATAGATACAATAGAGCAGGACGTAAGGCACATAGTGCGGTTTGTTAACGAAAGCATAAAAGAAAACCCATTTGAGAGATAGGGATAAACCTAATAAATCCCCCTTTTAAATTTCCCTTTATGATAGAGAGACTTTTCAGCCTTGGATACTCAAAGGAGTTTGCAGAGAGATACTTTGAGTTATGGGGCGAGAGGGCTTTAAAAATAGCTGAGGCTATGGAAAAACCCCTGCCTAGGTGTTTTAGAGTTAACACCCTTCGTATTGAGATTCCGAGACTTACCAAAATGCTGAACAAAAAAGGTTTTCAATTTAGGCGTGTTCCTTGGGCAAGAGAGGGTTTCTGCTTAACTAGGGAACCTTTTTCCATAACCTCCACGCCAGAGTACCTTGGCGGTCTGCTGTACGTTCAGGAAGCATCTTCTATGTACCCACCGGTAGCCTTAGACCCAAAGCCGGGAGAAGTCGTTGCAGACATGGCAGCCGCTCCGGGTGGAAAAACCTCATATCTTGCCCAGCTTATGGAAAATAAGGGGGTTATATATGCATTTGATGTTGGGGAGGATAGGCTTAAGGAAACAAGGCTAAACCTCTCCCGGCTGGGAGTTACGAACACAATCCTTTTCCACAAAAGCTCTCTCTACATGGGAGAGCTGGAAATTGAGTTTGATAAGATTCTTCTCGATGCACCCTGCACGGGCTCGGGAACCATTCACAAAAACCCAGAAAGAAAGACAAACAGAACACTGGAAGACATAAAGTTCTGTCAGAACCTGCAAATGCAAATGGTAAAGGTCGCTTTAGAGAACCTCAAGGAGGGGGGAGTATTGGTTTATTCTACCTGTTCTTTAGAGCCGGAGGAGAATGAGTTTGTTGTTCAGTGGGCTCTGGACAACTTTGATATTGAGCTTCTCCCCCTTAAGTACGGTGAACCAGCTCTAACAGCACCCTTTGGGATAGAGCTTAGCGAGGAGCTCAGCAAGGCGAGGAGATTTTATCCAGATAAGCATAATACAAGCGGATTTTTTGTTGCAAAAATAAGAAAGAAGGGCTAATTCACTCGTTTGGAACCTTTCCTTTCAAAAGCCGATCCTCAATCTCGTGTAGCCTTTTCTTTGTGTCCTCGCTTAGCAGGCTTTCAAGTTCTTCTCTCGCTGCTTTTGCGAGTTCAAACTTGGATGCACACTCTTTAGACACATCCACCCACGGAATTTTCTTGCCCTCAAAGAATACGTCTATATCCGCAAATCTCTGATAACCTCTATACTCCAATCCTTTGAGGAGAAACTTTATTCTGAGGGGGTCTTCCCATGTTATTAGCTTTATTTTGTAGACCCTAATTCTCATGAAAGGCCGGGGATAGTCCCAGTCCCATCCTTCACTCACGACGTATCCAAGGTCGAGGTCTTCAAGGACTAGGAGCACCCTTTCTATGTTCTCTTCGTATCTCTTTTCGGTGTCGTAGATTCTTATGGTGAGCTCTTTCCAACCTTCCGGGAGCAGTTTGAAAAGCAGAATGGGTAAATCAGTTCTCAGGGCTCTGTAAACTTCTACGAAGTTTTTTCTAATCAAAAAGGCCTCTTTTATGTCCCTTATGCCCACAGATTCACTTAATTTCTTGTCTGTTACCAAAAGAAGAGTATCTTGCTCTTCGCCCTCGTTAATGCCCTCAGCAAAGCTTGTCTCTATCCCCCCATATCTTTTGGGGATTACTTCAGAAGCTTTTTCAGCTTCTTTTGGTACTCTCAGAAGGATTATCTGCGGCCCAAGATTTGCCCTCTCAAAGGGTGCTTTTGCATTTAAGAGCTCCTTTAAAACGCTATCACTACGCATTCTGACCAAAAAGGCACCTTTCTTTGGGTTCAATACAGTCTTCCATTCTTCTGTGGGGGTTACGAAGATTATTGTGTCAAGTTCTCCGCTTTGATCCCATGCCTCGTCAACCGAAAGTTCTGTTATCCCAAAAAGGTTTTTTAGAAAATTTTCGCCACCCTCAACGTCTGATGTCCTTAAAAAGAGCATCGAGGGTCCAAAGCGCATTAACCTCATCACAATCCCCTCATTAGTTTGTACCCCCGTTCAAAATTCGTACCATCCGGGTAGTTAACCTTAACAACTTTTTTGCTTCCCAAAAGGATGAAGTTCACGTTTAAAAGCCCATTTAGGCCATGATAGAGCTTCCTGAAGTTGTGCCCGTAGAGAATGAAATCGACATTTTTTGGAGGACTTAGCTGGCCGGGGTCATGTGTTAGGGCAAGCTTTAGGCTACCTATCTTAATTATGTCGCCGGGCTGTACTATCTGGGCTTTTTTGGCGAGTTTTTTGAGGACTTCTTCACTGTCTTCGTTTCCCGGAACAATATACACCTCAGCTCCGGAATTTTCAAGTATGTCCAACAGCTCTTTTACCCTTTCTGCATACCTTTCCTTTAATTCGGGCTTTCTTTCGAGTTTTATGTTGTCCACAAGGTCTCCGGTATGAATAATATACTCCGGTCTGCTTTTTTCTATTAGGTTTAGGATGAAAGGATATATATTGTC
>LGET01000200.1 GCA_001507935.1 Thermococcales archaeon 44_46 | reverse complement strand
GAGATAACCCTCCACTACGCGGTGCCAAAGCTGGAAGGAAAGCTTTTGCTTACTCCAGGCTTAATAGAGCTTCAGAAAAAGGAGCTCGGATATGAAGAAGACATAAGCGACGAGGAGCTTATAGAGTTCTTTGAGGGAAAAAGAGAGCTCTGAATAGCTGAACAGCAAATTCTTTAAACCTTTAACCCTTCCTCCACTTCTTTGCGAGCTCTTCTATCTTCTTCCAGACGAATTCCCTCTGCTTCTTATCTACAACGAGAAAAACCTCCTGCACAGAGCCATCGCTCTTTGCGACGAGCTTTAATCCTGCGTGAGTTTCTCTTGTCACCTTTATCTCAAAGCCCCTTGAGTCGCTGGCATATATCCTGCCAGGAATTACTTTCTTAACCTCCGGAATGCTGGCTATCTCCTCAAGCGGTCTCTCAATTCCCTTAAGGAAATGGTGCTCCCTCTTTACTCCTCGTTTGAAATACTTGGGCATGATATTGATTTAAATCAAAGCTTTTTTATTCTTTTTTATTCTATCGATTTCTCGGCGAGTACTATAGTTCTATGATCTAGTTTTGGATATGATATAACATTAAAACCTATCTTCTTGAGATAACTTACTATTTCATTAACAGTCAGGTCTTTATAAAAAGTTGCATATTTACCTCGAGGTATTAACCATCCATCATTGTATTGCTGTTTACTTTTTAGGAATTTTTTATAATATCTCTCCCCCCTAGGAGAATCAATATAAACAATGCCGCCATTTTTTAGATTAGAATGAACACTTCTTAAGAGATCAATCCTATCTTGTTTTGTGGGCAATACATGCAAGACATTCAGCAGTATAGCACTCTCAAAACTTAATTTGGAATACTTAAATTTTGTATATGGAATAACGGCATATAGAGACGAGTATTCTCTTCTTAGTTGGGATAATCTGTCTTGAATTCTTTTTAGCTGAAACTCTGTATCTACAAGTACAACCCACTTAAATGCTTTAAGTAAGTAACGTGTGTTGGATAATAACCCACAGCCCACTTCTATGGTACTTTCAATACCAAGATGATTAAATAAGTTAATAGCTAATTTAATTGATCTAGAAGGATATCCTTTAGATCCAACTGCAGAGTATTCTGGTTGGATTATAATATCTTTAGTCTTGATGTTTGTCTTCATTTGGCTTCCGCTCCTTTGGAATTAGTGGACATTTTCCAGACTGATAACATGGGATTAATTGTCCTTGTTTTTTACAACAAATTCTATATTTGGGCAATAATTCGAGTAGCTCCTCTCTTTTTGTGGTGAGTATTTCTTGTATTTGAGATTTTGTCGGGTATATCAGCATGTGAGAATATCTTCTGCATAACAATGCTGAAAATATAACCATTAAAACATATACCATAATAATGCCCCATACAAAATTGGGTTTAGTCTTGCCTGCAGATAATACAATAACGAGTGATATCACAAGAAATATTAAGGACACTACAAGATAATTCAACGTAATATAATAGTCAGTAAAATATGCAAAACTTCTTTCTCTTTCTGTATGATCTGGAGGTATAAATTTATAAAACAGATCCATAATTTTGGAAAAGTTTATTTTCCTAAGTTCATCGTTTTCTTGATTTATATTATCGAAATCTATGTCAAATTCGCATCCAGAACAAGGTTTAGTTAGTTCTTTTACAATATATAAGCTAATTTTTTGAACGTTATATTCACAACACTTTCCAATTGTTTTGTCTAAAAACCTGTAAAAATCTCCCGCAAAGGTCAGTATAGAAAACCCAGCAACAAATATACTGGATAATAAGGATAAATTTGAGACAATATTATTAGGCAATACACCAATATTAACTAATAAGATAACAAGCAAGAATAGATTAAACGAAATAAAATAAGCAGTTTTCTCTCTAATTTCTTTTTTCATTTGCATTATATAATCTGCCATAGATATATCCCCCACTTAGCCCTAAGTATTATGGATTCTCAAAATATTCTAAAAGCTACAGACCTTTAAAAATGTGTCTACACCTCCAAAGGGGTAGAGTTATGCCTTCTTCCTCACCTTCACCGCAATGCCCCTCTTTGCCTTCACCATTTCCTCTCCACTCAGAATAGCCTTTCCAACGCCAACTACTTTTTCATCCCTTACAACGCCCACAATGTCATCCGGGCGTATTTTGTAATCTGCTTCATTAACTCCCACGGCAAAAACGTCTCCCCTGAGATCGAAGTCAATCTTCACGTAATAGCTCTTCGTTGCATCGTAGATGCGCTGCATGCCGAATGGCGTCACACTTATCACGCCGTCTTGGTAAGTTCCGGTTTGCTCATTGCCTATGAGAATGCGGAGCATTTTGGAGCCTATGATTCTCGCATCCTCGGGGAGAACCGCCTCTCCGGCACCCAAGCCAAAGTAGAAGTCAAACACCTTCCTAATGTTCTCGTAGAAGCGATAAGTTCTATCTTCTTTTCCAGCAGCTAATTCAATGCCAAGTTCTTTTATCGTCTTCTTTAAGCCATCCAAACTTTCCTTACTTGTTGTGCCGTTTTTAACTGGAGTAAAGATTATCTCTCTCCCGCTAATCTCGCTGGCTCTTTTAGCAACATCTACATAAGCTTCATCCAAATGAGCTATTATCGGAACCCTCTTGGGGTACTTCTCCAGAGCATTAGCTAAGAGCTCAGCCGCGGAGATTATCTCTTCTTCACTCCAGTGACCGGTAACTACAATGTCGTATTTAGCCAGCCACTCCCACTCTCTCGGCACGACTCCAAAAGGAGAAGTTAAAATAAGCTCATGTATCCTGTATATCCCACTTCCAAGGGCTTCCTTGAGGGCTTTTCTGTAAAGGGTGTGAGAGCGCGAGTGGGAATAGGGCTTTTTAGCTGAGCATGGGAAAAGGAAGAGCACTTCAGCGTTTTCAGGGGGCTTAAATCTCTCAACTACTCTCTGCCTCCACCTCACTACTTCCGGCCTGTTCTGGGAGGCATCGCTTATGAAGTAAACGGTGTCCCTTTGTATTGGAGTGTATTTTTCAAGATAGTCCCAATTTTCTTTATCAGCTATCCTCAATATTCCAGCGTGAGCTTGAGTGTAGAAAAAGTTCTCAACCAGATAGCGGAGCTTCCCTTCCTCAAGAGCCTTTTTAACAAGCTTTATAACCTCTTTAGCGAATTCCAGAGAATTCTCCTTCTCCTCCCAAAGTATTGGGGAGAA
>LGET01000199.1 GCA_001507935.1 Thermococcales archaeon 44_46 | reverse complement strand
TTTTCTTGAATCAAAGAAAACAAGAGTTTTAATGCCGTTCTCAGCTAGCTTTTCGACGATTGCCCTTAAAAGCTGCATCTCATTAAGCCTCCTTGGTTCGAACATCACGAGATATCGTTTTGGAAAGGGATTCGCAGGCTTTGTAATAGCTTCAAAGGGCTTTCCAAAGAAGGTTTCCGCGAACTCTTTTGGATTCCTCAGTGTTGCTGAGAGGGCTATTATCTGCAGTTTTCTCCCGTATCTCTCCAGCGCCTTGAGAAGCCGTTTAAAAACGTAAGCGGCGTTAGTCCCGAAAACACCCCTGTAAATATGAAGTTCATCAACTACGAGATACCTCACATTCCTCAAAAGCCACTCGTAATCTTTTCTCTTCCTTAGAATGTTATAGTGCAGCATATCCGGGGTTGTGAAAACAACCCTCGGCTTTTCCCTGATGAGGTTTCTCCTCTCATTCCACTCCACATCTCCAGTCAGAATCCTCGCGCTAACAGTCTTTCCCGTAATCTGAAAAAAGTGGAAGTTCTCAACGCTGAACTTTTCATACTGGTTATTTATCAATGCCCTTGTTGGATAAACGAGCAGATACGTGTCCTGAGGGTTTGAAAGATAGTTGTCAAATATCGCCAGTCTAAAAATTTCGCTTTTGCCGGAGGCGGTTGGGGTTGTCACCACTATGTTCTCTCCAGAATAGAGGGCTTTCAAGGCATCAATCTGATGCTTATAGAGCTTAAACCCCATTTCTTCAACTAACTTGTTTACTTCAGGGTTTTTAAACTCAAAAGAGCCGTATTTACCCCGCTTAGGCTTAAACTCTTTAAGGGCTACAATCTCACTCTCTAGCTCTTTAAAAATCTCCATCATAGCAACTCCTTCTTTTAAATTTAAATCGTTTTCCATTCTTCAACAACTTTTTAAAGGCATTCCAGAAATGGTAACCGGTGAGGCTCATGAGGATCGCGGTCATCGATTACGACAAGTGTAATCCTGACAAGTGCGGTCATTTCCTATGTGAGAGGGTATGTCCAGTGAATAGAATGGGTGGAGAAGCTATAATCATCGACGAAGACAACTACAAACCGGTGATACAAGAAGCCAGCTGTACCGGATGTGGAATATGTGTCCATAAATGTCCCTTCAATGCTATAACGATAGTTAACCTCCCGGAAGAGCTGAAGGAAGGATGTGTGCACAGATATGGGATTAACGGTTTTGCTCTCTACAGGTTGCCGGTGCTAAAAGAGGGCATGGTAGTAGGTATCTTGGGTCCAAACGGTACTGGTAAGACAACTGCCGTTAGAATCCTTGCGGGAGAAATGATTCCCAACCTTTGCGGTTCCAACGACAGCTGGGATAACGTCATAAGGGCTTTCAGAGGAAATGAGCTCCAGAACTACTTTGAAAAGCTCAAAGAGGGCAACATAAAGAAGGTAGTCAAACCCCAGTACGTTGACCTAATCCCCAAGGTTGTTAAAGGGAAAGTGAGAGACCTCCTTCAGAAGGCAGATGAAAAAGGGGTACTGGACAAGCTCGTTGAAGAGCTTGAGCTTTCAAATATCCTAGACAGGGAAATTCAACATTTGAGCGGTGGTGAATTGCAAAGGGTTGCGATAGCGGCAGCTATCGCAAGAGATGCGGACTTCTACTTCTTCGACGAACCCTCATCATACCTCGACATAAAGCAGAGACTCAAAGTGGCAAGGGCAATTAGAAAACTCGCAGAGGAAGGAAAATCCGTTATGGTCGTTGAGCACGATCTGGCTGTTCTTGACTATTTGAGTGACATCATACACATAGTCTACGGTAAGCCGGGAGCATATGGTATATTCTCAATGCCCAAAGGAACCAGAGTGGGCATAAACGCTTTTCTGGAGGGGTATCTCCCAGAAGAGAACGTAAGATTCAGGCCCTACCAGATAAGATTCACAAAGCTCAGCGAAAGGCAGAGCCAGGCGGGAGAGGTCCTTGTGGAGTATCCGAAGCTCGTCAAGGACTACGGAGGCTTTAGACTAGAAGCAGAGGAAGGAACGCTGTATAGGGGAGAAGTCGTGAGCATAGTAGGGCCCAACGGTATAGGTAAAACAACCTTTGTGAAAATGCTGGCCGGAGTTGAAGAACCAACGGAAGGTAAGGTAGAATGGGAGCTTAAAGTAAGCTACAAGCCCCAGTACATAAAAGTCGACTATGAGGGAACAGTTTATGAACTTTTGAGCAAGATAGACGCTGTAAAGCTCATGAGCAACTTCTATAAAACCGAGCTTCTCAATCCTCTGGGAATCCCAGACCTCTACGATAGAGCTGTAAATGACCTAAGCGGTGGTGAGCTGCAGAGAGTAGCAATAGCAGCCTGTTTGCTAAGAGATGCCGATTTATACCTCCTTGACGAGCCCTCCGCTTATCTCGACGTCGAACAGAGGTTGGCGGTTTCAAGGGCTATAAGGCATTTAATGGAAAAGAACGAGAAAACCGCACTTGTAGTTGAGCACGATGTGCTGATGATAGATTACATAAGCGACCGCATAATGGTATTTGAAGGCGAGCCAGGCAAACACGGTAGGGCTTTGCCCCCAATGGGTATGAGGGAAGGGATGAACAGGTTTTTAGCAAACGTGGGCATAACCTTTAGGAGAGACCCGGACACCGGAAGGCCAAGGGCAAATAAAGAAGGGAGCGTCAAGGACAGAGAACAGAAAGAGATAGGGGAATACTACTACGTGAGTGAATAGCCGAAGATTCTTTGTATCACGTTTAGCTTTTCCTTTTTTGGATTTTCTTTCTTCTGGTGGGCCAGTTTTGATTTTAAGGCTCTAAGGTTGCTCTGGAAGTCTTTAGTAACTAAAAGTTACTATCAGACAAAGAGTTATGGTATTTTGGAGGTTTTGTAACGAAATTTTTTCGAAATTTTGAGCGGAGGTTTCTCAGGACTTCTTTGATATTCTCTCCTCGTGGAAATTTAACCTTTTTGGATTTAATGCTTTTTTGTGGTTTTATTTTTGTTTTAGGTTTCTGTCTTCTCTCTGGAAGTCTCGTGAACAAGATTGGACATGGAGAAATTTGAAGGTTTTCGTTTACAAAACAAGCCTAAACTCTTAGTTAATCACTGGAATTAAAGGCTCCAAAATACTGTTTTATTGACCCTTCGGGGAAAAGTTTATAAATTTCAAGCCCTCTAATTACTCTATAGGGGATTTAAAGAAAATTTGCCCCCTGTTCCAATAAGACTTTAGAAGAATTGAAAG
>LGET01000198.1 GCA_001507935.1 Thermococcales archaeon 44_46 | reverse complement strand
ATTCTCGTTCTCTTGGTAATGAGTTCAAGAAGCTCATCCGGATCAGGCTGAAAGCCGTTCTCTTCTTTCAGGGGCAGCCTAACCGGCTTCGCCTCTGCAATCTTTGCATCTTCAACATAGCATACAAAAGCCGGATCGGGGATTATCACTTCATCACCATCTTCCAGCAGGGTTTCGAAGGCAAGGTAAGTGGCTTCATAAGCTCCAGCCGTTACGATTACCCTTTCTGCTGAGACATCCAAGCCGTAGTGATTCTTATAGTACTCCGAAACTGCTTCCCTAAGCTCTGGAATACCTGCATTTGGTGTATAGTGAGTCCACCCCTCGTCGAGAGCTCTCTTTGCTACTTCCTTTATATTTTGAGGGGTTTCGAAATCTGGTTCGCCTATTCCGAGGGAAATGACGTTCTGCATCTTTGATGCCCTTTCAAAAAGCTCCCTAATCTTTGATCTCTGGATAAGATTTATACGGTCTGCAACGAAATATTTATGCTTTTTATAACGCATGATTCATCCCTCCAAGAGCATTTATGAGTGATGCCAAATTCTTATAAATTTATCGAGAGAAAAGTTTCAAAACTAGGCACAAATCATAAAAATTCTTCGAAATTTTGCCAGAAAATACGTGAACACGCCGGTATTAGAGAACATCGATTAAAGCAGCCTTTTCAAAGAGTTTTTTTACTTCATCTTTTTCACAGTCGTTGAATGGTATCTCTTCCGCAGGTATCTTTGAAAGTATTTCTTGGAGAACTTTTTCTGCATTGTCTCCAAATGCTACTATGAAGTTCTCGCCCTTTTTTGCCCCCACTGCTTTAATGGCATCTTTGATCTGAAGTGTCCCACTTGCCCTAAGAAGTATCTCCCCTTTGATTGTTCTCGCTTTGTTTGTTTTTCTTTCAAACGATTTTAGGGCCAATATAGTAGAAAAAGCTACCTGTTCCCAACATCTTATGTTCAATATCTGGACATTATCGGGGAGAATTTCAAAAATATCTGCAGTATCTTCAAGCAAAATCTTTGCAATTGCAACCTTAATTGTGCCATAGTTTAATACCTTCATTTTATCTCCCCAAGCGTATTGTTTTGTTGTTTATTAAATTTTTTGTCTACACAGAAATGAGTACTCGATAAAAATATTTTAATCCTCCTACATACTTTCTTAAAAATTTTTGAAATTCATAATATTCTAATATTAACACACAAGCAAAAAGTATTTAACTAATTAAAGCCAAAACATACACTAGATGCACCTCATGTAATGGTGGACAGAATGGCAAAGATGAGGATCATTAGTGTTCAGTTGCCACAGGGACTCATAAACGCTCTTGATGTCTTAGTCAAAAGAGGAGTATACCCCAACAGAAGCGAAGCAATTCGAGAAGCTATCAGGGAGCTCATAAAGAAAGAACTATATACAACAGAGGCAGAAGAAAAGGAACTTCCAGAATATGTGATTGAATAAGAGTGTCGGAGGGAATTGATATGGTGTTTAAACTACTAGAACAAGCCGGTATTGATTTGAATATGGATAACGACGATAACAGAGCACAGGAAGCTCTCAATGATCTAGAAGTTTCTAAATCTTTCATTAAAATAGCAATTATCGGTGTCGGTGGATCTGGAAATAACACAATAACAAGACTCTACGAGTTAGGGGTAGAGGGAGCAGAGTTAATAGCCATGAACACCGATGCACAACATCTTTCAAGAACCAAGGCTCACAAGAAAATTCTTCTCGGAAAGAATATTACTCACGGAAAGGGTTCTGGTGGAAATCCAAGAATAGGTTATTTAGCTGCGGAGGCCAGTAGAGATGAAATAGCAGATGCAGTTAGAGATGTCGACCTTGTGTTCATAACCGCCGGTATGGGTAACGGAACAGGGACTGGGGCCGCACCTGTTGTTGCCAAGGTGATAAAAGAGGAGGCAAGAAACTCTGGAAGAATCCAAGAGCCGCTTGTTGTGAGTGTTGTGACATATCCCTTCAAAAACGAGGGGACAAGGAGAATTGAAAAAGCAAAAGCAGGTATACAAGCTCTTCTAAAGTATTCAGACACTGTTGTGATAATAGAAAACGACAAACTTCTTGAATTGGTGCCAAAGCTCCCAATTTCAGCCGCATTTAGATTTGCCGATGAAATAATAGCGAGAATGGTTAAGGGTATAACAGAAACAATAATGCTCCCCTCCATGGTAAACATAGACTTTGCAGATGTGTACAGCGTCATGAAAAACGGTGGTGCTGCGTTAATTGGAATAGGCGAGAGCGACTCAAACAAGAGAGCCGTCGATGCCGTAAATAACGCCTTGAGCAACAAAATGCTTGAAGTGGAGTTCGGAAGTGGAGAAGCTGCATTAGTGCACTTTACAGTTGGTCCAGACGTCAGCCTCGGAGAGATAAACGACGCCATGCAGATTGTATATGAAAAGCTCGGAGCAAAGTCAGAAATAAAATGGGGAGCGAGAATTGACAAAGAGCTTGGAAAGGTTGTTAGGGCAATGGTAATAATGACGGGAGTAAAATCCCCTCACATCCTCAGCAGCGACGTTAACGCATTGACAACAGAGGATAACTTGATAATTTCAAATCCAATAACCAGGAGGATAAACAAGGACTCAGAGCTCGAAAACCTATTTGACGAAGTTTCAGGAAGGAAAAAACCCAATTTAATTGTTAATCCCGAAATTGAGAGAATTGTAAAGGGAGCCGTAGATTACGACTTAAGTTAAATCCTTTACCCTTTATAATCATCAAAGGGGTAAAATCAGAAGTTGCTAAAATCACTCGCAAAATATTTCTACTATTTTTTGAATTATTTTACTTGTCTTAGCGACATCTGTCTTGTATGCATAAGGTATTCTAATAACTTCCGCTTCGATGCCATGTTTTCTGAGTTCTTCTTTCAGGGTACACAGGTCGAAGTTCTGATCCGGACCTAAGGCAATAACATCTGGATTAAGCTTTTTAACAAGTTCGAAGCTTATGTGCTCCGGTTCCCCAATTACAACTCCATCCACCATCTTGAGCGCCTTTAAGAGCTCAGCCCTTTCGTACATAGAGTTTATCGGTGGCCTACCTTTTCTTTCTTTTACCGTTTCATCGTGAGCTACTATTACTATAAGCTCATCTCCCAGCTCTTTCGCCTTTTTCAGAAAGTGAATATGCCCCACATGGAGAATATCGAAAACACCTCCAACAACAACTCTTATCTTTTTCTTTTCCCTCATACCGCAGTCAACTCCCAAATTTTATCTTTTGCGTGGTGTATTACTTTCACAGCCTTCCCCTTCTTTTTTTCTTTCATAGTTTTTCCGTCCATCAGTGCAATCCCAATTGCCA
>LGET01000197.1 GCA_001507935.1 Thermococcales archaeon 44_46 | reverse complement strand
GTTCTTCTCAAAGCCTGTTGAGCGTCTTGAGTCAAAGCATCAGCTTCGTCAAGGAAGATTATCTTGAAGCTCGCCCCTCCAATGGGCTTTGTCCTTGCAAACTCCTTTACCTTCTCCCTAATGACGTTTATACCGCGTTCATCACTCGCGTTCAACTCTAAAAAGTTGTGCCTCCAGTGCTCCCCAAATAACTCTCTAGCTAAACAGAGAGCACTTGTCGTCTTTCCCGTCCCGGGTGGGCCTGCAAATAAGAGGTGGGGCATTGAACCTGTCTTAACGTAGTGTTTTAACCTTTTCACTATGTGATCTTGCCCTACAATGTCGTCAAGCCTCTCAGGCCTATACTTTTCAACCCACGGTTTTTCAAGAATTTTAACTTCCTTAACCACTTTTACTTCCTCAACCATTGCAATCACCTGTAATCGTGACCTAAACACTCTATAATCACCAGAATATTTAAACTCTTTGGAATCTCTCAAAGAATTCCCAAAACTTCCCCACCTCTCAAGGAAACTTGCTCTCTGTTGTTCATTTAAATTCATGAAAAACTTTTATAGGACAAAAATGTGAATATTATATTCGGTGTTGTCTATGGCAAAGCTTGATTGGATTACTGAAGAACTTAATGAACTTAAAGAAAAAGGCCTTTACGTCAGAATTAGAGTTCTCCAGAGTGCCCAGGGCCCTTGGGTGATTGTTGATGGGAAGAAAGTTCTAAACATGTGCTCAAACAACTATCTTGGCTTAGCAGCACATCCGAAAATTAAAGAAGCCGCTATAAGGGCCATTCTCGACTACGGTGTTGGAGCTGGAGCCGTTAGAACCATAGCCGGAACAATGGAACTCCACGTGGAGCTTGAAGAAAAACTTGCAAAGTTCAAGAAGAGAGAAGCCGCCATTCTCTTCCAGAGCGGATATAATGCAAATCTCGGAGCTATCAGTGCTCTCATAAAGAAAGGCGAGGATGGAGTTTTTGTTAGCGAGGAATTAAACCACGCGAGCATTATCGATGGCATGAGGTTAAGCGGGGCCGAGAAAGTTATTTACAAGCACCTCGACATGGAAGACCTCAAAAAGAGGCTCGAAGAAGTGAAAGACAAGAAAAAGAAGCTTATTGTCACTGATGGTGTATTCAGCATGGACGGTGACCTTGCCCCACTCCCGGAGATCGTCGAGCTTGCAGAGCAGTACGATGCGATGGTTTATGTTGATGATGCCCACGGTGAAGGTGTTCTGGGAGAGCACGGGAGGGGTATAGTGGATCACTTCAAACTGCACGACAGAGTGGACTTTGAAATGGGAACTCTGAGCAAGGCATTCGGTGTCATCGGTGGCTACGTTGCAGGGCCGGAGGAAGCAATAGAGTACTTAAAGCAAAGGGGAAGGCCATTCCTGTTCTCGTCCGCATTGAACCCGCCTGACGTTGCTGCCGCTATTGCCGCGGTTGAGATTCTCCAGAAGAGTGATGAGCTCGTTAAGAAGCTCTGGGACAACACCCACTTCCTCCAGAAGGGACTAAGAGACATCGGTTACGACCTTGGCAACACCAAACATCCGATTACACCCGTAATGCTCTATGACGAAAAGCTGGCTCAGGAGTTCTCAAGGAGGCTCTACGATGAATACAACATCTTCGCCCAGGCAATAGTTTATCCGACAGTCCCATTGGGCACGGCGAGAATAAGGCTTGAGCCTTCAGCGGCCCACAGCAAGGAAGACCTGCAGTACGTCATAGATGCCTTCGAAGACCTCGGAAAGAAGACGGGCTTTTTGAAGTGAAGAATTTTGAACACTTTTTTGTCTTTTGTTCTGTTTTTATACGTCGATTTAGATTAACGGTCAGCAGAAGAGCTTATATACTCCAATCACAAATTACTTATTTGGGTGTAAGACGTGGCAGTCGACATTATACACATTGTCCTTGCAGGGATTGCCCCTCCTGGCGCTGCTCACTATAACCCTGCTTAGCCTGTATTATAGACGCCAATTTATCTCCCACTATCCGCAGTTTTCCCGCTCGTACGATTTAATAACCCTCGGTTTTTCACTCGTGACTCTGGCAAAGGTTATTTTTCTACCCCTCGACCTCAACGATGCCGGGTTCATCCACATAGAGCAGAGTACGGAAAGGTTCCTCGGCACTATTGGGAACTTCCTCCTCTTCATAGGGCTCTTTCCTCTGATTTTTGGCTGGGCAGGTATGATATCGTCCATAACAAGGAAGTACGAGCTCGTTCCTGTTGTGGAAATAGAAGGCGAACCCGAGGAGATGTCCCCTGGGGTGTATATTATCCCCTCTGGTTCAGGCCTCAACCTTCTGTCAAGGCTTATTAAGGGCCGTGCTCCCCTGATAATCACACGTACGCAGCCAGATAGTGTGAGGAAGACCCTTAACCTTGAAGAGGTTCCGATTTTGTGGCTCACAGCCGCTGAATGCAGCGATGACTGTGTTAACCCCCGAAGGCTTGAATATCTGCTCCACACCCTGATCAATTTCATGAAGAGAAACGATACTCCCAAGCTGATATATCTCGATGGCCTTGAGTACCTAATCCTCGAGAACGAATTTGTTCCAGAATTCAAGTTCCTTTCAACACTAAAGGACTACGCCGTTATAAATAACACTGTGATCCTAGTGCCCGTCGAGAAGGCTTCTCTCAATGAGAGGGAGTGGAACCTGCTGAGGAGGGAGTTTAAATGCTTTGAGAGAGAAAGGGCAGAGTAACCGTTAGAAATTCCACTCATAATTACTTTAATTTCCCCGCAATGTTGCATTGAGAACATGTTCGATTGCATCCTCGTGCAACTCCTTTACTCGGGCTTCTTTTGATTCGTTCTAAACGAAAAACGCAACTCAGAATTAATTCAATAATCGAAAAAAAGGAACAACACTTACTTTTAGTAAAAGGAAAAAATTATAAATATAATGCAAAAACTGCAAGGGGGTGAACCTCGTGAAGTGGAAGCTCCTGTTCGCAGTCCTGCTGGGACTGCTGATGGTTGGAGTGACAGCAGGAAGCGCGATGGCAACTCCAAGTATCCCAAGAGACATTGAACCTCAGTCAGTAACTCCTGGAGCCGCTCTAGAAGCTTATCTCACTGGAAATGGCATTCAGAATAGCCGCATAATACACTTGATATTCTTCGCATACAAACATTATAAAGTGGAGCATGGAAGCAAACTCTCAATGGTGATTGGCATTGGAAAGTTACCAATAGGAGGGTATCGGGTTTGGATAGGAACCCCGAGTGGGGTTACAGTGTATCCGAACGAGGTAGACTGGATGTGGAACGAGGCTAGATATGAAGGGACAACAAAGAAATGGGGCAAAACATTCCATA
>LGET01000196.1 GCA_001507935.1 Thermococcales archaeon 44_46 | reverse complement strand
GGGGGTTAGCTGTCAGGATTTTAGGGGCGATTCTGGCCGTGAATCTGGACAGATTATACAACTTCACAGGTGGTGGGAACTAGGGTTATCAGATTTTGACCAAGTGGGTGTTTTTATTGACCTTGCCTATTTTTAGCGTGATGTTCCTCTTCCCTGAGGCTACCATAAACTTTTTCTTTGGGGCGAAGTATGTAAGTGCAAGTAAAGCCCTTCAGATTCTGGCTCTGGGGTTTATGTTCCACACTCTTCTTGGGTTAAACGGGATGAGTTTGATAGTCATTGGAGAACCAAGGTTGAACTTAATCGGGGATTCTTTTGCAGCCCTTCTTAATGTCGTGCTTAACATCCGGCTGATTCCAGCTTTTGGACTTGAGGGGGCTGCGATTGCCACTGCGAGCTCTTATTTTGTTGCCAACGTGTTCAGGTCTTTCTGGCTCTATAAAAAGACTGGAATCCATCCCTTCAGTTGGAATTATGTGAAGCCTTTGCTTATTAGCTTTGCTCTGCTGGGATTAATTCAGAGCCTGCACTTGAAAGTTCCGAACATATGGTATGCGATTCCAGTTTTGGTAGTATTCTTAGGAGTTTACTTCTTTTTGGTGCTCTTAAGTAAGAGTGTTGATAAGGAAGATGTAGAGCTGTTATTGGCAATAGAGAAGAGGATAGGAGTTGACTTAAGGATAATAAAGAGGATTCTGAGGAGGTTTGTTTAAAATGGTGGCTTCCAATTTTTTAACGCATCGTAATCTGGCTCAGGAGCTTCAGTGTAAAAATCCAGCCCGAACCAGTGGACTACTTTTAGTATGTTTTCGATTTGACTCTTAGATAGTTTTCTCTTCCATTTTGAAAGTTGTTTTTGAGTTCCTAAATGCGATTTATCGTGTGTTGTGCTACTAGGCTTTTTAAATCTCTCATAGACCTCTTCGGGAACTGCTTCATTTATATATCCAAATACTTTTTTAATCTCTTCATCAAAATCTGTAATCAATTTTTCGTATACAACAGTATACCAAGCATTTTGATGACTGCTTAAATATAAAAGAGGCACATAATTATCCATACTCCAAATAGCGGCAAGGATTTCTTCCTGAGTAGTTATTGTGTTTAGTTTTTCCATCAACCATTCATTGTCCTTTATGCTCGGGATTTGTTGGGCTTCTTTTAATACAATCTCCTTTGGAATGGGGACGGATTTTGGCAGGAAATATCCTCTAATACCTGTCTCAAGTTGGGACGCTATTGTGGCACAGGGATGGCGGATTAGGAAATAAGTAGCCCTAATTTCAAAGTTATTGACGATCCATGGTAGGATTCTGTTTGCGCGTATAAATTTAACCAGTATTTTTGTTGCGAACAAGCGCTTTTTAATGGATCTTAAATTCATAGGGAATCTCGGTGACTTGCTTACTATCTGATCAGTAAAAACGAGGGTTAGATATTTTTTTAATTGATCTTTTTCGGCATTAGGTTCTAAATAGGGTCTTGGCGGTAGATTAAGCTTTTTTACAAGTGGAAACCAGTCCTTATGGAGAGGTTCAAATATTGATTTATAATCTGGGAGAGTTTCCAGAAGTTCCATGAACCACGTTGTACCACCACGTGGTGTTCCTGAAACTATAATTGTATCCCGGATATTAATTTTGCGTTTAATTAATTTGTGAGCTAACTTGTGCGATATCAATTCAGTTGGGTACCTAGTTAGTGTGTATATGTCTATTATTTTCATATAGTTTCCCTCATTGGCACCAATAAGTAATCTTTTGCTTAAACTCTTTTTCTAATTCTTCATTTGTTAGTATATTGCTATCAAAATCATGGCTCTGATTAATAGACATAATTTTTAACCCCCCTTTGGGCTATTTCGGAATTTTCGTTGAAAATTTCCATTAAAACTCTTCCATCAAGATTTGCTGGGATTGGCAACCCCAATATGTGTAGAACTGTTGGTGCGATATCGTAAACGCGAGGGCGTTTCTCAAATATTATACTGTCTTTTATACAATCACCATATGCAGAAAAAATACCATGAATTTCGTGATCTCCTATATACGTTTTTTCCACAGTTGTTTTCTTAAACTCGTAGGAAAATTTAACTCCTCTTTTAGGGATAACAATAAGATCAGGCATTTTTGAGGTATAAGGCCCACGATATATTTTCTTTAACTCAATGACGTCGAAAATTTCATCATAGTTGGTGAGACTGTTTTTCATATCTGTTATTTTGTCCTTATTTTTGACATAAATTCCCCAAGTTGCGGGTTCTACCATAATTGCGTCGAAATCTTGTACTCTGTAGCTTATAGGACGGTATCTACTTCTTCCCAATGTCTTTTGCAAAACTTTTCTTGGCATCACTTTTTTTGCAACGTCGATGATCTTAGCCTTTGTTTTGTTGTATTTAATGAAACCATTTTCAGCCAAAGCTACATTGACGTAGAAAATCTTCTCTTTTATTTCAAA
Organism: Thermococcales archaeon 44_46; assembly: GCA_001507935.1. Lineage (GTDB taxonomy): Archaea > Methanobacteriota_B > Thermococci > Thermococcales > Thermococcaceae > Thermococcus_A. The sequence goes on along the minus strand of LGET01000196.1, from coordinate 883 downwards.
CCCATGATCGCTAACTATAAACACAAAATCTGCAATTGATTTTACAGTTTCTATGAATTCATTTATCAGTTTAAAGGTTGGTTTAACAAGTTGAGTATTTTCCCCATTCAAAATCTCAGGAAAGAGGTGTGAAAACCAGTCTATTTCACTGAATACTATAAAATACAAGTTCCATTTTTCTTTCTCTAGCAAATCATGGTAAATATTTAATCTTGTTTCAGTATACTCTTTAACTTTTTTTGAGTATTCTCTTTTGTTTTTTCCATGCTTAGCCCACTCATGTGGAGGATTTAGTAAGTATTCTCTGTATTTTGTTTCCAGCTTTTTTGGAAAAATTGTCTGCTCTGGAGCAGCCCAATCGGAGACTATTATGGTGTTGTCTTTTCTCCTAATGCCACTGAATGGATACGTCATTGGCAGGTTTATCAGAATACTTCTTAGATTAGCACTTTCGAGGAGTTCTGAGAGGCGAGGGTATTTTACATCCCTCGAAGTATAAAAACTTACGTGATTTTTCATCAAATCCACTTTTTGCCATCCTATTATACCGTGTTTTGCGGGATTAACTCCCGTAAGAATGCTTGTCCAAGATGGAGGAGTGTATGGAGGAATAGTTGAGATGAAGTCGTGGATTTGAGGGGGACCTATCCCAATTAATCTTGCAGTAGTTCTATTTGCTCCGTCCAGTCCTATTATTGCAATTTTTTTGAATGCATCTTTACACCACCCTATTATGAGAGTTGTGTTTCACATTTTCATCGAGTTTTGAACGGATTTGTCTTCTATAACTTTTCTCCCAAGCTTATTTCTATCAACCCCTTTTAGATGTTTCTTTCATTACAGAAACATACACTTCCAAAAGTTTTCTTGCTATCACTTCATC
>LGET01000195.1 GCA_001507935.1 Thermococcales archaeon 44_46 | reverse complement strand
TGTCCAGCCGGCACGGGAGTGTGTGTTGTAAAGATCGTTGTGCCCCTTACGACAGTTAAAGCTTCCAAAAAGTTTAGACCCTCCTCCATATACCATGCTATTCTTTGGAAGTTTGCAAACGCTGGATGTCCTTCATTAAGGTGGATAACAGCTGGATCAATTCCCAGCATTCTTAAAAGCCTCATTCCACCAATGCCTAAGAGTATCTCCTGTTTTATTCTCTTGTCTATCTCAGCGTTGTAGAGGTAGTCACAGATGGTCCTATCATCCGGAGAGTTTTGAGGAACATCGGTATCGAGAAGATACAACTTTACCCTACCGACATTGACTTCAAAGGCTCTTGCATACACTATTCTATCCTCTATTGGCACTTCTATGAGGAGTGGCTCTCCTTTCTCCGTGGTTAGGGGCTTAATTGGCATCTCCTCTGGGTTGTACTCTGGAAACACCTCTATTTGTTTTCCGTCTTTATCGATTTCCTGTTTAAAGTATCCGTGCTTGTAAAGAAGACCGATAGCTATAAGTGGTATTCCCAAATCGCTTGCCGTCTTTATGTGATCACCCGCGAGTATTCCAAGTCCACCGGAATAAATGGGGAGGCTCTTGCTTATCCCGTACTCCATACACAGATATATTACGGGTTCCTTCCATTTTGGATAATTGGTTGAAAACCACGTGCTTTCTGGATTCATGTAATGCCTGAACTGATCAATTACGAGTTCATAGAGGTTTATAAAATCATCATCTTTCGAAAGCTCCTTTAATCTCTCTTCCGGAGTATCGAGGAGAAGCTTGACTGGATTTTTATATTCCCACCAGTGTTCGGGATCTATTTTTTCCCAGAGTTTTGTGGCTCTCCTATTCCAGCTCCACCAGTAGTTATAGGCTAGATCCAAAAGACCTTCCAAATTTTCTGGGAGTTTTGATTTTATCTGATTAACAACAGTTTCCATGATATCACCCCACAAGCTTATGCAACTTTGTTACTCATTCGCAGTGATACATTATAAGGATTTTGGAGAAAATAAAAAGCGACGAGCGAATTCATATTAGAACCTTTTTGAGCTTTCTTTTTGCTTCTTCTATGCTCTTGGGTATTTCCAGTCCAAGACTTGAGAATAAATCTACCAGGGGAGGAACATCTAAATTATGCTCTCTGAGAAGATCTGCGTTTCCTAAAATCTCCTCTGGACTTCCAACTTTTATAACTTTGCCTCCATCTAAAAGGGCTATCCTGTCACAGAGTGTAAGATACTCAGCTTCGTGAGAGGATAAGATTATAGTTTTTTCTCCTCTGAATTTCTCAATTAACTCCCTCAACATTTTCTTTCCCCGGAAATCAAGGTTAGCGAAGGGTTCATCAAACACTAAAATCTCAGGTTCCATTGCAAGTACTGTCGCTATTGCTACCCTCTTTTTCTCTCCAAAGCTAAGTTCTTTTGTTTCTCTGTTTTTATATCCCTCCATACCAACAAGCCTTAGGGCTTTTTCAACCCTTTCTTCTAATTCTCTTCCCCGCAAACCAAGATTGTAAGGGCCGAAAGCAACATCGTCAAATACCTTGGGGGAAAATAGCTGGTCGTTTGGGTCTTGAAACACTATTCCAACTATTTTTCTAACTTCTTTTGGATTTTTATTGACTTCTATCCCGTTTACAATAACTTTGCCCATTTTGGGTTTCAATATGCCGTTTAAATGCATTATAAGGGTTGATTTCCCTGCTCCATTTGGGCCCAGAATTCCAAATACCTCCCCGTCGTTTATTTTAAGTGAAATGCCCCTCAGCACTTCTCGGTTGTTATACGAGAAATGGACGTTCACGAGTTCTATCAAAGCAACGCCACCCCCAATGCGATTAGAGTTAGAACTATGGGTTCACCTCTTTTTTCTTCCACTACTTTGGGAAATTCTCCAAAGCCTCTCGAAAGCATTGCCCAGTGTATCCTCACACTTCTCATGTATGCTCTGGCAAATATCTCGCCTATAAGCATTCCTAGCTTTTTGTAGTACTCTATTTTCCCAATGTTAAATGCTCTAGAATCAAGTGCCCTTTTCATCCTAAGGGTCTCTTCTTCAAAAAGTTCAAGATATCGATAGGTGAATGCAAGAGTTAGTACCAGTATTCGCGGAAAACGAAGAGTTTCCATCTCGGCTAATATGTAAGGGAATCCCAAAGAATTTGAGACTACAACAACAGCAGAAGATGAGAGAAAGGCCTTTCCAAGTAGAAGAGAGAATCTTTGAATGCCTTCGTAGGTTATTACTCCAAGGGGAGTCGTTACTACGGGCTTTCCTGGTGTAAACAATGCCAGAATAAAGAGTAGCCCCTCAAAGCCCAAAAGAAATCCCAAATGTTTAAAAAGCGCTCTTTTTGGTTTGAGTAATAATATCAAAGCCATCAGCACTGGGAGAAAATAAAACAGCTCAACTAAGCTTGTTCTTGTAACGATCAGCAGTGCGTAAATAAAAATAAAAATGAGGTACAAGTCAGACACCTTTTATCAGTTTTCCAAGTCCGTAAGCTATTCCAAAGACAAGTGTTATCCCAATTGCTCCCATTATAAGACTTTGTCCCCACGTTTCGCCGTAGTCGAGAGGAGCGCTGTAAACTGGAGATTCCTCCAGATGTACTTTTTCCATTGTTGCTTCAAGTCCATCTGGGTTTTCAGATGCAAATGGCAAGGCAATTGCGAGCAGGATAAGGATTATGAGCAATCCTTTTACGATGTTTCTCATGCTGGAACACCCCCTATCTCGGGGAGTTTAGACTTGAGAGCGTTCACCACAAAGAGAGTTATCAACGCTTCTCCAATCCCTATCACTGCATGGTAACCGACCATCAGGCCCAATACTTTTCCAAAAGGCAAGCTGTGACTTATGCCTATCTCCACCGAAGCTAAGAAGGCCCCTAAAACCACCGCTGACCAAGAGGCAAAGGCTATTCCAAATGCTTCATTAAAGTTCTTGAGCTTGGAGTATATCCAGTATCCAACAAAAGCCCCAACTATCCCCATGTTTAGTATGTTTGCCCCTATGGCAGTTATTCCACCGTCTCCGAAGAGAAGGGTTTGGATCAATAGTACTGCGGTCATTACAAGCACTGCTGCATATGGGCCCAAGAGCACCGCTACAAGCACGGCTCCAAGTAAATGTCCGCTTACTCCCCCTATAATTGGGAAGTTTACCATCTGAGCAGCAAAGATGCCAGCCGCAAACAGCCCCAAAAGAGGGATTTTCTCTTCTGGAAAGTCCTTTAACTTCCTTAATGAATACGCAAGGATCCCAATTGTCACTGCATATGTTACCACTATCACCGGAAGACTCAGCAGCCCATCGGGGATGTGCACATAGCTCACCTCCTCTGATTAT
>LGET01000194.1 GCA_001507935.1 Thermococcales archaeon 44_46 | reverse complement strand
CTCCTCAATTGCCTTCTTCTTGTCTGAAAGGTCTTCCTCACTTGTAAGGTCTTTTTTGTTTAGAATGACTAAGATGGGCTTATCCAATGCTTTGAGTTCTTTTAGCACTTCTATCGATGCTAAAAACTTTCTCTTTATCTCTCTCCAAGGTTCGCTTGAGTCCAAAACAAGGAGGACAATATCTGCTCTCACTATTTCCTCAAGGGTTGAATGAAAAGCTTCAACTATAAAAGGCGGAAGATCATCTATAAAACCAACGGTATCAGTTATCAAGGCTCTTTTTCCGTTTATTGTAAACCTTCTTGTGGTCGTGTCAAGGGTTGTGAACATCTGTGTCTTTGCCTCTATGTTTTCATCTGCTAGTGCATTTAAGAGAGTTGACTTACCAGCGTTTGTATAGCCTGCTAAAGCAACAAGTATAAATCCCACTTCTTCCCTTCTCTTTCTTTTTACTTCTCTATCTGCTTTAACCTTTTCAAGCTCTTTTCTTATTTTTCCCATTCTGTAGCGGATGTGCTTCAAATACTGTTGCGTCTGATATTCACCCATACCTTTGAAACCCGCCCTATCTCCAAGCTTAATTCTCCTAATGGCTTCTTTTACGAGAGGCAACTCGTATTGGAGGTTTGCCAGCTCGACCTGAAGCTTGGCCTCTTTTGAGTGTGCTCTCTTCTCAAATATCTCAAGAACAAGCTGCCACTTGTCAATGACGTCAATTTTAAGCTCTTTTGTTATGTTGAAGGACTGGGAAGGGGTGAGTGGATTTGCAAATATTATCCTATCAGGGTTGAGCTCTTTTATGAGTTCCTTCACTTCTTGGAGCTTTCCGGGTCCTATGTTATACTTGGGGTGTTCTTCCCTGGTTTGTTCAACTATTGCGAGAATTTCATAACCGGCACTTCTCAAAAGCTCCTCGAACTCTTCTTTATTGACCCTTCTATTGGGTGAGTGTCTTATTACTCCAATAGCTCTCATCGATTGGAGCTAAGCAAAGGGGTTTATATTCTTTTGGATAGGTATTTATACTCAAAAAACTAATTTTACACGGTGGTATTATGGAGGGCGAAGATGTCCAAACAAAACTTAAGGAAATAGAAGAACTTTTGCAAACACTTGGAAAGCAGCACCCAAAGGAGATATCAGCCTTTTCAAGGTTTTTGAGGGAAGTTGCCGAGACAAAAGCTTTAACAACAAGAGAAAAAGAACTTATAGCCTTGGCTTTGGGGATAGCTGCCGGTTGTGAGTGGTGTATCTATTTGCACACCCAAAAGGCCATGGAAGCGGGAGCAAAGAAGGAGGAACTTATAGAGGCCGGATTGGTAGCAGTTCTAATGGCTGGAGGACCTGCTCTAATGCATTTAATTCCTCTAATGAAAGCAATTGAAGCATTTGAAAAGGAACATGAGGAAGAGTAAATCTAAGATTCTTGGAGTTTTAATATTGCTTCTGCCAGGTCTCCTTTTGTTTCTTCCAATGCCTTTTTGGCCGTCTCGTAGTCAACGCCTGCCTGCTCCATAACGAGTTTTATGTCCTCTTCGGGAATGTTGAGAACTTCTCTGACTTCCTCCTTGCCCACTATTTGGTAGCTCTTCTCTCCCATAGCTGTTATTACGGTTACTGCAGCGTCTTTGATAACGATTTCTTTATTTTCAAGCCTTATTATAACTTCCTTAACTCCCTCAAGCTCTTCCATCTTAATTCCAAGCTGTTTCATGAGCTTCTGCATTTGTTTGGGGTTCATACCCTTCATTGGCATCATACTTACCACCAGAAAGGAATCAAAAAAAGGATATATAACGGTTTCCAAAAATGAAAATGTCATCAAGATTTCTTCTCCTCTTCCGAGAAGTTTGAAGTTTCTTCGTTGCTTTTCATTATTCTTTGCCTATATTCTTCGTACTTCTTCCTTGCTTCTTCAGCTTTCTCTTTTTCTCCCAGGTATTCATAAGCCTCTGCAACGTGCTTCCACCACATGGGGTCTTCTTCGGCCTCTTTTAGGCAGTACTCAAGGAATTTTTGATAAGCCTCTTTTGCAAGCTCTTCGTTTCCAAGCTTCCTCGCTATATTGCCAACATCCTCCCAGAAGACACCCTCTTCTTGGGCTTCACCTTTGTAGTATTCCAAAGCTTTTTCCCAGGCTTCTCTTGCTTTTTCCTCATTGCCAAGCTCTTCATAGAGCTTTGCAACATCCTCCCAGAACCACGGCTCTTCCTCGGCATATCTCTCTAACGCTTTTGCGGCTCTCTCCATGTTGCCAGCCTTTTTCCAGTACTCGTGAGCCTCTTTGAGGTAGTAGGTGTCTTTTTCCTTCTCATAAAGCTGCTCATAGATCTCTGCAGCTCTTTCGTATTTTTCAGCCTTTTCATATGCCCAAGCTGCGCTTTCCATCCAGCCAAGCTTTTCATACATCTCTGCGGCTTTTAAGTAGTTCCCTTTCTTTTCATATTTTCTTGCAGCGGCCTTATATTTGCCAGCCCTCTCAAGACTTTCAGCACTTCTAAAGCGGTCAGTTAAGCTCAAATCGGGTTCACTTATGTACCATATACCAAACGCAAGCCCGAGAACAAAGAGGACTATTATTCCACCAACTATCTTTAGCTTCTGCCATGTAATGCTTAGATACGTTGCATAGGCACTTAATGCTGTTGGAATTACTAAAAGCCCAGCGTACTTCCAGCTTTCTGCGTAAAGCGTCAATGCCAAGAAAAACCCAAGCATTAGAGTTAATCCTAAAAATCCCAAGCTCAGCACTATCCTAACCAGCATCCAGAAGCCCCATTTGTATATTATGCCTGCTGCTATCGCAATAATAGCCACGAGGAACCCTATGAGGTAGAGTTTTAGCTTGTCCATCCTTTCACCCCCTCCAGCATGAGTAAAAACTTTTTGTAGTCTATTTTTGGAGTGTACCATCCTAAGCCGCTTGATGCAACAACTCTATGACAGGGAACCACTATAGGATATGGGTTTCTTTTCATTGCCCCTCCGACGGCTCTTGGTGAGCTCTTGAGCATTTTAGCAAGCTCACCGTATGTTATGACTCGCCCTCTTTTAACCTTTTTTGTAAGGGTTTCGTAAACTTTCTTCTCAAAGGGAGTAGTCCCCTCAAAACTAAGGTGCTTCAGTGCTTCTTCGTTTTTAATTTCCCTCATAAGAACCTTGTAAACCAGTTGAGGAAAGTCACTTTCCTTTTCCCTTAGATCAACCTCTACACCACGCTTTTGCAAATGTTTTACCAAACCCCTAATTCTTTCTCGAAGAAACTCTTCTCCATCAAGGGAAAAAGCTATGCCTTGAATACCCTAGTTCCCATTAGATCGTTAGAGTTATAAGCACTTAAGTCTTTTGATTGATTGGTGGTTGTATTGAGTTTTCAGAGGGAAAT
>LGET01000193.1 GCA_001507935.1 Thermococcales archaeon 44_46 | reverse complement strand
TGGTTTCAGACTTCATGTTCCCCCTTCTTTTTCTAAAGTACTGCCAGTAACTTAAACCTGACACCCCACAGCTTATCCTAACAGTATCATGAAAGTTTCCAAAATCTTTAAACGCCTTTAGGCTAACCTAACACTGGTGAGCTCATGATCGCCTTTGGCCCTGTGCCCTCAAGACGGTTGGGTAAAAGCCTAGGAATAAACAACATTCCAGATAAGGTGTGCTCTTATGCATGCGTTTACTGTCAGATTGGAAAAACGTTGAGGATGGAGGTCAAGAGAAGGCCTTTTTATCCTCCAGAGCTCATCTTTGAAGAGGTTAAGAGAAAAGTTGAAAAAGCCTGGGAGAGGGGAGAACGCATAGATTACCTAACCTTTGTGCCCGATGGCGAACCTACCCTCGACGCCAATTTAGGAGAAGAAATAGAGATGCTAAAATCCTTTAATATTCCATTGGCAATTCTGACAAACTCCTCCCTTATATGGAGAGAAGACGTCAGGAATGATCTCTTAAAGCTCGATTTTGTTTCTTTAAAGCTCGATGCAGTGACTGAGGCTCTGTGGAGAAAAGTGGATCGCCCACACAAGACCTTAAAACTAGACAAAATCCTTGAGGGAATCCTAGAGTTCAGAAGAGACTTCAAAGGCAAGATCGTGACTGAAACAATGCTCATAGATGGGATAAATTATGGAGATGAGCTTAAGAAAATCGCTGAGTTTTTAAGAGAGTTAAAACCGGATATGGCTTATATAGCAGTTCCCACGAGGCCACCATGGGAAAAATGGGTCAAACCAGCCAGGGAAGACGTCATTAACATGGCTTTTCATGTATTTGCCGATGCAATTGGGGAAGAAAGGGTCGAGTACCTTATAGGGTATGAGGGCAATGCTTTTGCTTTCACCGGGAATGTAGAGGAGGACATACTCAGCATCACTGCAGTTCATCCAATGCGTGAGGACGCTCTGAGGGAGCTTTTGAAAAAAGCCAACGCTGGATGGGATATTGTGGAGAAGCTCATCGCAGAAGGAAAGCTCATAGCGCTGGAATACGGAGGAAAGAAATTCTATATGAGAAAATTAAAGAGCAGAGAGCTACCTTAAAATTTCTCCCTTAATAATCTCGGCGATTTCTTTTAGGGCTTTTGAAGCTTTTGAATCTGGGAAAGCTTCCACCACTGGCTTGAGCATTGTCATACTTCTTGGAATTGCTCGGTCATAGGGGATTTCGCCAATTATTGGTATGTTTTCTGCCTCTGCAAACTCATACAATCCCTTAAAGCCCGGATTTAAGTCTGCTTTGTTGATTATAAGGTATGCTGGCTCTCTGAAGTGCTGGACAACCTTGTAAACCCTCTTCACATCACTTAATGAAGCGGGAGTTGGCTCTGCTACGAGGATTGCTACATCCGCCCCTCCGAGGCTTGCTATCACCTGGCACCCTATTCCAGCTGCCGAATCAACTATCATGTGCTCTATTCCTTTCTCCTTCATGATCCTTTTAGCCCATTCTTTTTCTTCCGTAACGAGTTTCCCGCTGTTGGGTCTTCCAACATCAAGCTGAGCGGAAATTAAGGGAAAGCCGTATTTTGTTGTAGTCTTCCTGATTATGCCTGAGCGAACTTCCTCTAGAGTTATTACACCTTCCACGGGGCATACAAGTCTACAAACCCCACAACCTTCACAAGTTAGCTCATTAACCACGTAATTCCCATCAACAATCTTTATGCAGTCATAGGGGCATCTTTCAGCACATATGCCGCACCTTACACAGGTGCCGGTGTTTATCTTTGCGACTTTTGCACCTATGAGTTCTTTTTCCTCTTCCCAACTTTCAACTCCAAAGAGCAGGTCGAGGTTTGGAGCGTCGGCATCGGCATCAACAGCTATTAGGGAGTATTCGTCTTTTAGGAGGTATATGAGTGAAGCAGCTACGCTTGATTTTCCAACGCCACCTTTCCCGCTCGCTATCGCAACCTGCATTTCAATCACCCCAGATAATCAGCTATTTTTTTAGCAAGATTCCTGAAAATCCCCGCTTCTTTGCTATCGGTTAAAACTATGGGTTCTCCTTTAACGTAACTCCGGATAATGGCCTCGCTGTATGGGATTTCCCCAACTATCTCAGCGTTGTATCTTTCTACTATCTCTTTTACTCTCTGTTTCTCTCCAATATCAGCCCTATTGACAACAACCCATGCTTCTATGCCCATTAATTTGGCGAGCTCGAGGATAAGGGTCAAGTCATGAAGGCCAAGTGGGGTAGGTTCAGTAACCGCTATGAGAAGCTTTGAATCTTCCAATGCCTTGGAAACAGTGTTGCTTGTACCAGCGGCAGTATCCACAAGTAGTAGTTCCTTGTTAAGGGTTTTCGCCCTCCTTTTTGCTGCAGTTACAATGGGCATTGCTCTCTCTTCACCTTCCAGCAGTTTTCCGGTAACTAAAGGGAACCCATAAGGCGTCTCGGTGAGGTAAGTGTGTCCCATAAGCTTTTCTCCTTCTAATATTGCTCCTGTAACTGGGCAGACTATTTCACAAGCCCTACACCCAGAGCATAAGGTGGGCATTAGAAACGGTGTTCCATCCTTCATTGTGATTATTGCGTTTTCCTCACAAACCTCGGCACATTTTCTGCACTTTGTGCACTTCGAATAGTCAAAACGTGGCATGAACATATGAACGGGTTCCTCATTTTGCAACTCAACTCGAAGGAGGATATGATCGTTTGGTGCCTCGACGTCTAAATCCGCCAGAGCTAAGTCGAAATACTCTCGCAAGGCTATCGCGAGGTTAACTGCTACCGTCGATTTTCCTGTTCCTCCTTTCCCTCCACTCACGGCTATTTGCACTTTACTCACCTCCACAATTAGGGAAACCTAAAACTTTAAAAATTTTGTGCATATGCTATATCGGTGGTAATGGTGAGGTGCTTAAAGGTAGCTTTTGGAATGGAAGACGAGAAAATGTTGACAGAAGCCCACTACGGAGATTCAAACTTCTTCCTTATCTACAAAATTTGCGACGACGGGAGCATTGAATTGCTGGAAAAACGGGAAAACAAAGCTAAAACGATGAGAGAAGAGGATGAGAGGCATGGTGATCCAGGAAAGTTTAGAGCTATAATCAACCAGCTGGAGGAGGTGGATGTTCTTGCAGCATTCAGAATGGGGCCAAATTTCCTTCGTATAAAAGATAAGACAAACAAAGTGGTGTTCTTTACACGAACTCGAGATTTAGAAAGTGCTATTAGAAGAGTTGTTGAGCATTTCGAAGAACTTCTGGAAGAAGTTCGAGAAAAGAAATCCAAAACATAATCGTAATCTTTACCAATCATTTCCTGTTAATTAGGCTAACCGAAAAACTTTTAAGTTTTTGTGCATATGCACATAATAG
>LGET01000192.1 GCA_001507935.1 Thermococcales archaeon 44_46 | reverse complement strand
AGAACCCTCGTGGTGTTTTCGAAGATGTCAATGACGTCTTCCCGTGTAAGGGGCTTTTTGAGCTCCACCATTACGCTGTGGACGTGCATCAAGGTTGTAGGTACTACAAAAGCCATGGTCTCTATGTTTATTGGGATAACGGTCTGGACGTCTGGGCCGTGGTGGGAGGGAACTTCAACACTTGGCTTTATGGCATTAACGGGACCCCTTTTTATGTCGTTTGGGTCTGCTGCACGGCGAATCATCACAGCGTAGACATAGTCGATGTAGTCCTTTATTGCGTTGAGAGTTCTTGTCAAGCCCGTGGTGTTGCAGGAGACAACCCTCACGTAGTTTTTACCCAGAGCCTGTTCATAGTTGGCCTGTGCAACGAAAGAAGCCTCCGCAATTTCCGCTTTCTCCCCGCCCTGGAATATTGCTTTAACTCCGGCTTTCTCGTAGAGGGCTTTGTTCTTCTCACCCATTCCTCCGGGGGTTGCGTCTACAATCACGTCAACTTTCTCAAGCAAATCCTCGAGGGTACCTGCTACCTCAAACCCCGCCTTCTCAAATCTGGGTAAAAATTCGCTAGATGCAGCATAGACGGGTATTCCAAGCTCCTTAGCGCGGTAGGCCTCAAAGTCTGGTTTTGTCTTTGTAACTCCTATTAGTTCCATATCATCTTGTTTTGAAACCGCATAAGCAACTCTCTTGCCTATGGTTCCATAACCGTTAATTCCTACCTTCACCTTCGTCACTATAATCACCAATAGTTTTACAGCGGTAAAATACTTAAGCATTGTTTTCACTGGGAGTGAGAAAATCAGAGATACTTCTCAAAAAACTGCGGAATCTTTTCCCTGTACTCCTCAGGCATAAGCTGGATTTTCCTTATATGTGCCGCTTCTGTAATCCAAAGCTCAACATCAGGATTTATTTTCCTGTTTTTCTCGTAAAACTCCTTAACCTCCTCGACCTTGAGTATTAAGGGGTTATTTGGTTTTTCTAACTTATCTTATAAGTTCTGACTGCTAAGGTTTATAACTTTCAAGAGCAGAGAATATTGCATGCCGGTGATAAGTATTGCAAATCAAAAAGGTGGAGTAGGAAAAAGTACCACAGCAATAAACCTTTCAGCTGCTTTGGCTCTCAAAGGGAAGAGAGTTCTTCTCATCGATATGGATCCTCAAGGGGCAACGACTGTTGGTCTTGGACTTAGGGAGGCAAGTCCGACTATTTACAACGTAATAGTGGATGAAGCGGACATTGAAGATGCAATAATCCCTACGGAAATAGAGGGGCTCGATCTGATCCCGAGCAACATTGCGCTTAGCGGTGCTGAAATCGAGCTCAGCAGTCAAATAGGAAGGGAATACATCCTGAGGAACAAACTTGCTAAAATTAAGGACAATTACGACTATGTGATAATAGACACGCCACCGTCTCTCGGCATTTTGACTATGAACTCCCTTGTGGCGAGTGATGAAGTTATAATCCCAATTCAGGCGGAGTACTATGCTCTCGAAGGTATAGGGCTCCTTTTAAAGGCTATAAAACTTGTCAGAGAAAGATTGGGTATTCCAATTGAGATTAGGGGTTTCTTAATAACCATGTTCGACAAGAGAACCAACCTATCCAAAGAAGTTAGGGAGGAAGTCAAGAGAATCTTTGGAGAAAAGGTCTTCAAGACAATGATCCCAAGAAATGTACGGCTGGCTGAAGCACCATCCCATGGAAAGCCGATTTTCCTATACGCTCCGGACAGCAGAGGTGCCAAAGCATATATGAAGCTTGCCGAGGAGGTTGATGGAGTATGAAGAAGAAAAAAGCCCTTGGAAGGGGATTGGAAGCAATAATCTCCGAGCCGATGCCCACGTTAGAGGTTCCTTCAAAGGAAGAGATAAAGGGCGAAATAAATGAAGAAGCTCTCGAAAGAAGCCTGCAGGAGGCCTTAAAGAATCCAAGGATTACCCTATGGTCTCCCGAGGCTGCAGCAGTACTTAGGTATCTTAGAAAGACCATTCCCGAGTTCAGCATATCAAACGAAGCGAGCAAGCTTCTGGAAAAAGCAATAAAAGAGAAATATCCGGAGATATGGGACATAGTCAAAAAGAAACTGAAAGAACTCGAATAGCCTTCTTCTAACTTTTAAGTTATAAGTGAGAACCATGATAATAGCTCACAGGGGTCTTGGAGAGCCTGAAAACAGTATGCTTTCTTTTAAAAGAGCCGTTAAAAGGGGATTTGGGATAGAGTTTGACGTGTGGAGAACAGCGGATGGAGAGCTCGTAGCCATGCACGACCCGGAGATAGCTATTAATGGAGAGAGATACTCCGTAAAAGAACTTACTTTCGGAGAACTCAAAGCACTTGCAGTTTCGAGAGAGCACATAGTGAAAATAGAAGAGCTGTTTAGAAAATTTCCTGATGCTCTTTTTAATGCGGATATAAAGGATGCAGAGGCTGTTGAAGAATTGGGGGAGCTTATACGCAACTATGAAATTGAAAAAGTGATAGTATCAACAACAGAGATTGGTATACTTAAGGCTCTAAGGGCTTATGATAAAAAATTAAAGCTGGCGTTTTCTATAGTAAGACGAAGTGATGTTCCAAAAGTTCCTCTCCTTAAACGGCGTTTTAGGATATTTGCCCTTCATGTTCCTATAGACGGAATATTCTATGTAGGTTTTGCAAACTTTAGGTTTCTCCTTAAGTGGATCAGAGGCATGGGGATGAAAGTAGGCCTCTGGAGCTATGAAGTGGATGAGCTTAAATACGTCCCCTTGCTGGCTGATTTGGGGGATTATTTCATTTCCAACCGACCACTGGATGTTAAAAACCTCTTGACCCGCCTGAAGGGGGACTTTTAGTCCTGCGGTGTCATTTCTCCCTTGACAACAAAATCTCCCGTATAGAAAGCAAAATGCAAAGGGCTTCAAAGTAGGAAAATTCGGCTCGCCGTCGTCTGCTGTCCCATTTCTAAGAAACTTAGAAAGAAAAGAAAAAGGTCAGTTCTTGGAGCTCAAGAGTTTTAGGGTTTCCTTTAGCTGGGTGTATCCGGACTCCAAGTAGGTGTCTCCTTCTTCAGGATATCCGTCAGCATAGGCGCTCCAAGCCCTGTTTAAGTGCCTTTCGGCCTTGCTGAAGCTTGTCATGATTTCTCCATAGAACTTGATTCCTTTTATCCTAAGCGGCTGGGCTTTTTCCGCAAATGTTTCCAACGTCTCTAGCACTTTTCCTAGTCTCTTTCTGGCTTTTTCGAGGTCTGTCTCTTTCTCCTTCATCACTGTTTCTATCTCCGTAAGTGCGTTTTCTAAAACCTTCTTAAGCTCTACTTCTCCCCCTTCTCCTTTAGTAATGTTTCTGTGAAGTTCTTCCTTCTCTCCCTGTCTTCTAAGGACTATCCCAGCACCCATGATAAAT
>LGET01000191.1 GCA_001507935.1 Thermococcales archaeon 44_46 | reverse complement strand
TTTGAGTTTTCATTTAGTTCCACCCTCTTTCTTCTTGGTCTGTTGGATGCAGCTGTTTACATGGCTTATCAAAGTATTGAGACATTTTTACCTCTTTTCTACTTTCTTGAAGACAAAGCTTGGCTTTCGGGATTAATCCTTACAATTGAGATTTCAATAATGGCAATTGTGAAACCCTACGCTGGTTATTTAAGTGACAAGATTGGGAGAATAAAGCCAATAATTGTGGGAATGAGCATGGTAAGTCTTGCCATGCTCATCTTTGCCCTCTCAAATTCCCTCTCACTAATAATCGGAGGGGCAGTTTTATTTTCACTCGGCGCTTCAGTAAGTGAAGCTTCAACCAAGCCTTTGGCAACAGAAATTTCAAAGCTTAGAGGCACAGCGTTAGGTTTTTTGGAGAGTATAAAAGACATAGGCCAAGCTCTGGGCCCAATCTTGGTTGGATTTTTAGGTTTTAGGTTTGGCTTTGCTTTTGTTAGTGTACTTGGAATTGTGGCGCTGTTTGTATTTATAATACGATTTAGGGTTTATTAAGTGGCTGTTTGCTAGCCATTCCAATCCTGCTATTTTTCTAGGATTCCGGTGAATATTTTCTCTATGGGAGTTTCTTTTGGTTTCACTTCATATACATTAATCCCTTGGGTAAGCAATATCTTCATGATCGCTGGAACTTCATCATTATACCTTGAAACCATCACAGAAATTCCCGTGTTTTCCACGTTAACGTTATACCCAAACTTCTCTAAGAGTTCTTTTGCCCTTCTTTTTTTATCAACTTTAAACACCACTTCAATGCTACTAACTTTACTTAGTAAATTCTCCAATCTTTCCTCCAAAACGAGCTTTCCCTCCTTCATTATTGCAACCCTGCATTTTACCCCCTCAAAATTCTGGAGCTCGCTTAGAATGTGGGTCGAAAACAGAATGATTTTGCCTTCTTTCAGCATCTCAAAAATTTTGTCTCTTAAGCTTAAAGCTGTTGGAATGTCCAAATTGCTAAACGGTTCATCCAAAACTAGAATGTCTGGATTGTGAAGCAATGCTCTCGCTAAAGCGAGCCTCTTTCTAAAGCCTCTACTTAGATATCCGGCTTTTGTATTTTTGTATTTTTCAAGTCCAAATTCTTTTAGAAGTTCATTAATCCGTTCTTCTTCAACATCATAGATCTTGGCGAAAAATCGCAGATTCTTGTAGACCGTTAGATCCGGATAAACCCGCTCCCCCTCCGGCAGATATCCAATTTTTCTTTTAGCTTTTTCAGGTTCCACCCAAAGATCAATTCCATCAACTACGACCCTACCACTGGAAAGCGGCAAAATACCGGTGATTGCTCTAAATGTTGTGGTTTTACCTGCACCATTGGCTCCCAATAATACATAAATTTCCTTTTTTATTGCGATAAAGCTTAGATTTTCTATAACATCGCCGTTACCATAACCTGCACTGATATTTTCGACCTCAAGCATGAAATCACCCCTTAATTTGTAATGAATGCCAAGCGATTGATGACACGCTTGCCCAACATTGCTATTATTAGTGAAGCTACCAAAGAACAAATCCCCAGGAGCAGATATATCTGAAAGGTTCTGTTTAACCCTAATTTTGCCGATGCAAAGGATATTATAATTGGCGTCAAAACTAAAGGCAAGCTCATTAGGTTTATAAGCTCTGAGCTCTTTATTTTTACACTCACTACTAGTCCTGTGCTAATAGAGAACATCATCATTGAAAAAGGAACGAACACTGTGATGATAATGAAGTATAGTGTGGGATGCCATATACTTCCTAGTGCTTTTAGATGTAGATACTGGATGAGGAAGAAAAGAGATGCAAAAGCAAAGCCCCATGAGAGCAAACTGAAGAACACTGCCGATAACAATTTCCCCAGGAGTATCTCGGATTCTGAGAGGGGAGATGAAAAAAGGATTTCCATAGTTTTATTTAATTTCTCATTGAAAAAAGAGGAGACAATTGAAGCATAAGAACTCAAGGCAGATACTAATATTACAACTACCGATAATTGGGATATCAGGGCGGCAAATGTTATTGCATCTTCGCCCATTTTTGCTACTTCATTTTCAGAAAGTCCAAACACTAAAGGGCTCTCAGATATTTGCTCCATGGCAAGCTGTTTTGAATAGGATGTTAAGTACCTTGGTCCACTCACAATCAACAACATTCCAATAACAAGTATAATTACAGCATTTGCTAATAGTCCAGCCAACTGTTTGTTTGCAAAGTACTGCCAGACCTCTTTCATGAGTACTGGCTTAATTCCCATTATTTTCTCACCTCTATGACTTTTTCTTTTATGCTTTCGTCCAGTATAGCATCTATAACCTCATGGATATTATCAAAAGCTAGGTAGTATCTTTTCCCGTCTGTGGCCTCTATGAGCAAGCCAGAATCTGAACTGGCATAGGAAACTACCTCTCCATATTTGCCTTTGTATTTACCAATTCTATACCGGCCAAATTCTAGCCCCCCAAGTCTCCAGACAAGCACATCTCGGTAATCTTTAACTTGAAAATCTCTAACTCTAATTGGAACTGTTCTCCTTTTTGTTTTTATTACAAGAATTACTTGGTTGTTCTCATGTCGAATAATAACTGCATGGGGAACATATGCATCAAAAAAGCCATATTTTATGAGTGCAAGGACTAGCCCAACTATTCCTAATGTAATAAATAAGGACAATAAAATAGAATTATCCACCATTATTCTCACGCTCTTTGTTGTTTTGTATAATGCCCCTCAGTATATCTACGAAGTGGATATCGGTATCCTCCTTCTGAAGATATATAAATTCATTGGTAAATAACCATAATACAGCGTTTTTTAAGTCATTTTTTATAATCTTCCTTGAAGTTTCTGGGTATATAATGCACAGATGCGTGACAAGGTCTGAAAATTTTACACTCCCTTTTCTTTGGAGTACTTTTATGATCTCTCCCATAGTAGGGTTCATGATTGTTATTTTCCATGTAACTGGATTAAATCCTACAACTCTACCATCTTTCTCAAATCTGAATTTTAAATTTTTGAGTAAGATGATCATATATTTATCAGAGCTCACTTCAGCTAGCAAACCGTTAATATGCTTATCAACATTTGCTACTAGGCTATTGGTTGTCATGTTGATAACACCTCCCTAATATTTCTTGCCAAAGTAAGCAGATCTTCTTTGTCTAATTGTGATACATCCAGATAATTTGGACTTATTCTAGTTATAGATAAAGACTTTAACTTGAGAAAATCCCGTTCTGTTTTTAGATATGAAGATATTGTCAAAAATACAGGATTATCTCTCCATACATATTCTAAACCTTCTCTCCACAGTTTTTCTATTCCCCCTGAAACATGACCATAAGCCAGACTCAAATAGGGGGTAGGGAAGATATAA
>LGET01000190.1 GCA_001507935.1 Thermococcales archaeon 44_46 | reverse complement strand
GGTTTGCCTATGTGAACCAGGGTATAAGGGATGTTCTGGGCGATTATTCCAGCCCACTCGTTTTTCTCTGCCACGGGAAAGAGGAGAATTCCTCTGTAAAACCCCTCATGGGCAAACATGATAACGCCAATCAAAAGCTCCTTAAGGAGAAAATCTTCCCAAGAAGAGTAGGCAAATATCGGGTAATATGCTTTGAAGCTTCCTAGCTGGGAGGCATAAACACTTATAGGAAGAGAGAGGAGAAAGAGGGCAAGAGCCCAGATATAGCCGTCTTTTTTCCCTATTTTAAAGCCGAGCTCTTTAGGTTTGAAGCCAAGCAGATAAGCAACGGTGAGAGGTATGAGTACGTAGAAGAGGCCATCATAAAAAGCCCACTCATAAACGTTTCTCCCGAGGTTATGACTGAAAAGAATAAGAAAAACTGAAATTGAATATAGGACTATGTGTCTCAATTTGCACACCTATACGTATATAGTTACGGTGGGATTAGAAGCTTCTCTCTCTACTTGAATTCCACTGCCTGTAAATTTAATTACAATATCCAGGGGTCTAGTGTGAGGAGCTCTTCTGTTGATTCTCACGCTGACTTCATCCTGAAATGTGTTCTTGTTTAGCCTTTTGAGATTGTCATATAAAAGTGTAATGAAGTTTCTGTAGTCATGCATTTCTTCTAAGAACTCTTTCTGTTCTGGATTTAACTTAGGATACACATATCTCATAAAAAAAGATTCAAAATCCAACCTACTTTCCAGAGAGTATACAAATAATAACTTATAGAACTCTTTGTTTTTGCTGCGAAATGTAGACTCAATGTATGGTAGAGCTCTTCCAAACATTCTAATCAATACCCCGTACTCTGCAGCTCCAGGCTCTATAATAAATTCTCCACCTTTTATTTCTATTTTAATGAACTTATTGTTTTCGTATTCGATATATATGCTTTCATAACATATCATGACTCTTAAAGGTGTTTTTCGTGCTAGCTTTAGGATTTCCTGCAGTTTTTTTGTGGTATCCTCTATGCTTCGGGAATTTCCAATGTACATGATGTGAACGTCGTTGAAAGTATAACTCCCTGCTGTGTCTGAGTCTAAATCAAATACTATTGTTCTTTTCCAAGGTGGCATGTTGTATTTGTTGAGGGTTTTTAACTCTAGAATTGATATTGGGACTTCTTTTTTTACAGTCCCGAAGTATTTTCTAAATATCAGAACGGGATGATAACCTTTCGAAGGATTAAATGGAGATATGGGCACTTTAATTATATCTTTGAAGATTTTGATAGCCGATCTTATCTTTTCCTCATACTCTTGGGGGAAATGGTATCTAAGGTCTTTAACAAGCATGTCTTCCCTTATCATGGGCCTCCCTAATACCATTCTAATAAAGTAATTAAAAGTTTGCTGTTGCTGTTTAAGCGAGCCAAAATAGCATAAGTAAATTAAACAAAGAAGAAAAAGAATGGACGTTATTCTCTATCTTGAGATGCTTTGCTTTCTTCTTCGCTTTCTTCTGGTTTTTCCTCTTGTTCTTCGATCTTTTCTTCTCTTGTTGTCTCTTCCTTTACTGTTTCTGTTGTCTCCTCGGCTTCCTCTTTTGTTTCCTCAGCTTTTTCTTCTGTTTTTACTTTTACTTCTTCTTTGGCTTCCTCTTCGAGTTCCTCCTCTACCTTGGCCTCTGGTGGCTTCAAAAGCTCTTCGACGCTTGGCTTGAACTCGATCTTCTCATACCCAAGGAACTTGAGGTCGCTCTCAAGAAGGATTTCTCCCAAGACAAGAGTTCTTGGGTCTATTGCCTGCTCTCCGAAGTCTATTTTGACGTCGTTTTCACCTACTTCAATCTGCACTTTCTCAAAGTCTATCCTTGGGATTCTGAGCTCGATTAGGGCTTTTACTTTCTCTATTGGATCGTCTATCTTTTCAAGTATCTCAACTTCATAAACAACGGTTTTTCCAGCGTATGGATGATTGAAGTCAACTCTAACCCTACCGCTGGATACGCTCATTACTCTGCCCTTGAGCTTCTTTCCGCTCTCCGTCTCGATTTCTACATCAAGTCCCGGGAAGGGGTAGATTCCCTGTCGTCTAAACTGACCGATTGTGAATGTCTTTATGAGCTTTGGATCCCTCTTTCCGAATGCCTTCTCCGGTGGAAGCTCAATGGTGTGCTTCTTTCCAACTTCTAGGCCTTCGAGGGCTTCATCAAGGCCTTTTATAACGTGCCCAGCACCAACCGCTATCGGAACTGGCCCGTAAATTCCCTTCTCGCTGTAGATTCCGGCTTCCTTTGCAACATCCTCATAAGTCGTGTCAAATATCTCTCCTGTTTCTTTTATCTTTCCGGTGTAGTGGAGCCTTATTACGTCTTTCTTCGCAACTTTCATAATCATAACCTCCTCTTTCCTTTTTTCAAAAACTGGTTTAGATTATGGAAGGGGGTTTTTAAGCTTTGCACTTGCCGGAAGCGATAATCTAATAAAAACTTCGAAGGACTCTTTCTGGGTGATTGGGGTGAAGGTTTATAACACGATGTCCAGGCAAAAGGAGGAGTTTAAGCCTTTGAGAGAAGGAGAGGTTAGAATGTACGTGTGTGGGCCGACTGTTTACGATTACACCCATCTCGGCCATGCAAGGACTTATATTGCCTTTGATGTTATTAGAAGATACCTGGAGCATAAGGGGTACACGGTTTTAATGGTAATGAACTTCACCGATATAGACGACAAGATTATTAGAAGGGCAAATGAAACCGGGGAAGACCCAAAAGAGCTGGCTGAAAAGTTCTTGAAGCTCTTTCTTGAGGACATGAGGGCTTTGAAGGTAAAGCCTGCCGACATTTATCCAAGGGTAACGGAGCACATTCAGGATATAGTTGAATTCGTTAGGAAGCTTGAGGAAAAGGGCTATGCCTATGAGGGAAGTGATGGGGTCTATTTTGAGGTAAGGAAGTTCAAAGATTATGGAAAGCTCAGCAAGATAAAGCTCGATGACCTTGTCAAAGGCGCGCGTGTAGAACCCGGTGAGGGCAAGAAGAACCCCGAAGATTTTGCGCTTTGGAAGAAAGCCAAGCCCGGGGAACCCAAATGGGAAAGCCCCTGGGGTGAGGGAAGGCCTGGATGGCACATAGAGTGTTCCACCATGAGCACCAAATACCTCGGCGAGCAGTTTGACATTCACGGAGGAGGAAATGATTTAATTTTCCCGCACCACGAAAACGAGATAGCTCAAACAGAGGCATGTACGGGCAAAGAATGGGTGCGCTACTGGCTTCACACGGGCTTTGTAATGGTCAAAGGAGAGAAAATGAGCAAAAGCCTCGGAAACTTTGTTACCATCAGGGAGCTCCTTCAGAGATACTCGCCTGAGGTCATCAGGTTCTTTGTCCTTCAGAAGCACTACCGCTCTCCGTTGGATTACACGGA
>LGET01000189.1 GCA_001507935.1 Thermococcales archaeon 44_46 | reverse complement strand
TTCTGCGAGGCGCCTAAGCACCTCTAGTTCAAGCTTCTCCATTTGTTTCACCGCTACTCGTAGCTCCTCCATGTGTGGCCACACTTTGTACAGCGGTAGAAGATCGTTGAAGGTTCATCTCCCGCCCTTGTTTGCATTTCCCACCAGTAGGCTTCATCGTTACCGCACTTCGGACAGGTTATTTTTACCTTTGGAAGTGTAGCTACGTCCTGCTCAATAACAGGTATGTCCTCCCTTTCGTGTTTAACTTTTTGCGTTATCCTGTATCTGCTAGCAGCTTCTGGATCAAGTGGCTCCTCATACCCGCACTTCCTGCACACAAAAACTCCCTTTTTCTTATCCGGTAACATTATGCTCCCACACTTTGGACAGAATTTCATTTTTCTCTCACCTCCAGCCTAGGCAAAGTTGTTGGCATTGAAATAAAAGTTTTGCCATTATCAAAAAGTCCCCAAATTCAACTAACAACAACATGACATAACAAATAATAAAGTCCGGAAAAACTAAAGATAAAAGTCAGTGCAGTATCTTTTTCGCCATTAGGGAGATCAAGAGCAATGCAACAATTAAAGCCGGACCGCAAATGCTCTTTGCTCCAGTTTTAGTTGTAGTTTGGCTTTCAACTAAATTTACATGGAAACTCTTTGTCTCTTTTGGCCCTATTGTTATAAGAGTGCTGTATTCTTGGTATCCGTCTTTAAGTACTTTCAGTTCATAAGTTCCAGGAAGGATCGAGTAATCTTTAATTGGAGTCGTTCCTATTAGAGTCCCATTCAAGTAGACATTGGCTCCGGGAGGCTCAGATAAAACTTCAAGAATTGCTTTTACTGGGGAGAGCGTTACAGTAATGTTTTTGCTCTCTCCGGGTTCTACAGTCACTGCAATAGTCTGGCTTTCATAGTTTTCTTTAACTATCTCCAACTCATAAGTTCCGGGAACAAGTGGGTATTCTTCAATTGGAGTTGTGCCAATTAACGTGCCGTTTAAATAGACATCAGCTCCTAAGGGACTTGAAGAAACTGTGAGGACACCATTTAGTAGTGTGAGGGTCGCTGTTATACTCGTCATTTGTCCGGGTTTTACTGTTACTTTCTCAGAGTACGGGTTATACCCTTCTTTTTTAATCTCTACAGTGTATTCATCGGGATAAAGATCCAGAACCAATGGTGTAGTGCCTTTATAGGAGCCGTTGACATATACCTCTGCTCCGGGAGGTTCCGAGGACACTTTTAGAGTCCCATTCAATATTTCAAGATTAGCATTTACAATTTTTGTTTCTCCGCCGCTGACTGAAATGGTTGTTTTATAGTCCTTGTACCCCTCTTTAGATACTTGTAGTGCATAAGTTCCGGGGGCAAGTTGATAGTTTTCAATTGGAGTCGTGCCAATTAAAGTGCCATTCAGGTATACATATGCCCCCTCAGGAGTTGAATAAACAGTTAAATGCGCAATTGGAGTTAACTCGATGTTCATCGATAAATTACTTCCGGGGGATATTGTTACACTCTCTGTATAGGGGAAATAGCCAGCTTTTCTTAGTTCTATTTTGTATGTACCCGGAAAGAGTGTTAACGTCTGAGGAACCTCCCCAAGATATTTATCATTTACATAAAGGGTCGCATTTTCTGGAATTGAAGTTACGTGCAGTTCTCCAAAAATTGTGGGGTACACTTTTATCTTATTTACCCCACTCATAATACCAATCACTAGGGATTTGAAGTCAGGTGATATTTCCATTAGCTTCGACGGAGAGCCAATCCCCGTTTCTTCACTGAAAGAGAGCTCTATACCTGCTACTTTAGAGCCTTTAATATCAAAGATATAGACCCTCCTTGTGTCCCTCACTGCAATATACTTATTGTCTTTGCTTATTGCAATTGCTCTTCCTCCTAGCTCGTTATTGGAATAAAGAACATCTCCCCGATTGTTCAAAAGAAGCCATTCTCTGTCTAATCCTACTGCCAAGTATTTCCCGTCGTCTGATATGTCAACACTAAGCACAAATGAATCGCTGACCTTCTTTTTCCACAGAAGGTTTCCATCTCTTGAAAACAAGTACACATAACCCCCGTCGTGCTCAATCAGAGCTGCAGCTGCTATGTATCTGCCATCTGAAGTTATTGCAACATAGAAACCACGAGTTTTGAATGGATCAGATTCATAATGCCAAAGCAATTTGCCGTCTCTTGAGAGAAGATGTACTCCGTTTAACGCTCCAACAGCAATGTACTCTGCATCGGGTGTCATGTCCACAGATCTAACAGTCGTGGGTATATGGTATTCCCACAGCACCTGTTTGTCATTGGACATAAATATAACTTCGGGTCCTGCTACCGCTATATACTTGCCATCAGCAGAAAGTTGGGTTGGCGTTCACTGGCTCAACAATGCTTAGAAAGACTACCAAAATCACCAACAAGGAAAGTATATGTCTCATTCTCAGACCCCCCAAATATTTCCAAGAGAGTTATTACGAATATAGTATACATTAGTAGTTATCACTTTTTCCATAGTTAAATAAATTTCGATTAAAATGCCCGGCTACTAAAACGTTAAATACTCCCGCAGCAATTGCCATAGGATACGCAAAGAAGAGTCAAAGGTCGAATCATCTAAGTGCCCCGGGCTGTGAGAGGGGAGTGCTTAAAGTTGGAGGGAGTAAAATGGGTTTTGAGCGTTATTTTCATCGATATGGAAAGGCAACTTTCACACTCTTCCTGATAAATGTGATGGTTTATGTAATAGAGGCAATTATGAGCGGAAATCTGCTGAGCATAAACATTAAGGTGCTTGCAAAACTCGGTCAATGGAATTATGCAGTACTCAACGGAGCTTGGTGGCAACTCCTTACGGCTATGTTCGTCCATGCTGGATTGATCCATATAGGTTTTAATATGTATTTCCTCCTGAGAATTGGGCACCAACTGGAAGGGATTATCGGACCAAAGAGACTCGTGATGGTTTACCTTATCTCGGGCTTTGTTGGAAACATACTTTCCCTATTCCTCCTGCCTCCAAATTCCGTCAGTGCCGGAGCTAGCGGAGCTCTCTTTGGTATAGTAGGGACACTGATAGGCATAACTGGAGTTGTTGGCAACAACATACAACAAGCTTTGCTTAATGCCCTTTTACTATTCCTGATAAACAGCTTCCTTCCAAGCGTCAACGCCTACGCCCATCTGGGAGGACTTGCTACGGGAATATTAATTGGCTATTATTATGGAAAAAAGAAGCTTAGAAACATGTGGTGGTCGTATTACTAGGGGTGGACACAGAGGGGAAAGCAAAGGGGAAAGGGTTTTTAAGACCATGTCAAAACTCAAAGATGATAGTAACCGATGATGAGTGTCAAAAAGACCCAATTTTTTGCATACTTTTTCCCCAAAATTTTAAAGATAGGAAAGGATAAAATATGCACTATTT
>LGET01000188.1 GCA_001507935.1 Thermococcales archaeon 44_46 | reverse complement strand
GGTAAGTATCCACAAAGTTCTTCAGGAGTCGGCTTCTCTTTTCCCTGCGGAACGTTAATCCAGTGCACGTATAGGTTCCCTTCATCGTCAATTTCTAGGGTAAACGTTCCGGGAGTTAGAGTTATTGAGTTCGCAAGAAGGGTTCTGCTTTCATCTCGCGTTAATCCCGGGGATATTTTCACGATTCCAGGTCTTATTTTTCCTGTTATAACTCTGTAGGCAACGTCGAGATTTGCTTTTGCCATGGCATAAAAGAACGGTCCCAAAGCAATATAATGAAAAGCACCCATCTTTTTGGGTTAAAAAAGTAATCGAACCTTTCCCCCATTATGTTTCTCGTTGCATATCCTATAAGAGCTGCTATTACAATTCCAGCCACTAGTTCTGCTGGACTCCACAGTAAAACACTACCGGAGCCGGCTGTCAAGATTAAGTACACAATCAAAGACCACAGGAAAGATGTCATAAAGGACATTCTCTCACCCCAGCTTTAGGCTTTAAACCGTTCGATTACATATTTCAAGCTAATTCCATTATTTATTAGTCCAAAATTCATTAAATACGTTTCTTTAACAAAAGGTTGAAAACATGTAATTTGACAAATATAAAGGTAACAAAACTTTACATAAAATGGAACTTAGAAGTACATTATAGTTCAAAAAAGTTCATTGATGTTAAGAAATATTCGGGATTATAATAACAACTTGACGAGACTTTAAAAATAATTTAAAAAAAGAACTAAAGTTCACTCTTCGTACTCTTCTATTGCACCAAAGCGACATACAGTTGCACATATTCCGCATCCAACACACTTATTGGGGTCAATTTTATGCACTTCTCTTGGTGCTCCTTCAATAGCATTTTGTGGACAGTTCCTGGCACATAATGTACATCCCTTACATTTCTCCGGGATTACGCGATATTTCTTTGTTTTTCCTCCTTGCTTTGCGAGCATTTCTTCAATTTCCTCATTTTTGAGCCATCTTAGGTTATCGTCGTATTTGTCGTATGTCGCTAAGAGGAACTCATTGCTCATTTCCAGTGCATTTACCGGGCAAACGTCGACACACTGCTGGCAAAAGACACACCTTCCCAGCCAGAGTGTCACCTTTTTGAGCTCGGGCACGTATTCAAACACTCCCGCCGGACAGACTGTCACACAGAGCTTACATCCTATGCACTTGTCAACATGGTAAACCAATTTTCCCCTGAAGCCTTCTGGTGTTGGAATAGGATCACTCTTAGGGAAGGGGTTTGTTGCAGGCTTTTTGAAGATGTTTTTTAGAACTACTGAAAGAGTTGGAGGGATCTTCATGCAATCACCCCCAGAACGTCTATGACTATCAGCAGCACTCCTATAAAGCTCATTGGAAGTATTCTGCCCCAAAACATGCCAACTGCTTGGGTAATCCTGAGCCTTCCAGTTATTGCTCTGAATACGCTCATGCTAACAAAGAGGACTATGAATACTTTGAGAGTGTGGAAGAGCAAATCAAGGACTACCGCCCCAATACCTGTCAAGCCAAGGTACCCACTTATACCCCATGGGAAAAAGATCGCCACGACCAAACTGGCACTTGCGAACTCTTTCAGAGCACTGCTTAGTTTAAATAGTGCTAGATGTCTTCCACTGTATTCCGCCATGGGACCTTCTGCAACTTCTGTCTCTGCCTCTGGAATGTTGAAGTAACCGACTTCAATCTCACTTGCAAGCCAGAGTAGGAACACTATGAAGAGAACAAATGTGCCAAAGACTGTCAAGGGAGTACCAATCTCCCAGATGTTATACTGATAAAACGTTCCCAAGCTAAAAGGTTTTTCAACTCCGAGTTTGCTTAAGCGCCAGAGTATTGCAAAGAGTCCCAACATCATGGGAACTTCCCTGGAAGCAAGCATGATTATTTCTCTCTGAGCACCTATCTGCGCATAGGGGGATCCTGAGCTAACGGCACCCATCACCCTTACAAAGGCTATGAGAGCAAGTAAGTATATGAAAACTATTACATCGCCCTTTGTGGCTAAGAGGGGTTCAAATCCAAGAGGAGTGTAAGCTAGGAGGGCTATTGAAGAAGCTAAAGCCAACACTGGAGCGATTTCAAAGAATTTATTGGCATCTCTTGGGATTATGGACTCTTTACTGACGAGCTTTAGAAAGTCATAAATGGGCTGGAGTACTGGAGGACCTATACGTCTCTGCATCCTCGCAACAAGCTTTCTATCCACTCCCTCCCAAATGAGGGATACAAAGGAGACGTAAAGGTAAATCGCTATTAGTCCCAGAGTCAAATAAGCGATGTTCATAGCCTAACACCTCCGCAGGTACCTCCAACTGGCTCCGGTTTTGCCTTTATGTTTGGATTTATTTCTCTTGTTTTCTCAATTGAAGCCTTGAGAAGATCTTTTTCTGTAAGAACCTTCTTCTTGCCTGTTTTAGCATCTATAACGGCTACTCTATCCGTACAGCTCAGGCAGGGATCTATAGATGCTATTGCAACTGGTACATCTGCGAGCTGTTCTCCTACTAGTGCTCTCGCAACGGCAAAGAGGTTTGGAAAAGTTGGTTCTCTCATTTTCCATCTTTCCGGAATATCACTTCCAGGGTTGGCCATCACATAGTGAATGAGCTCTCCCCTTGGAGCTTCATACCTACCGATACCTTCACCATCTGCTTTTTTAAGCTGAACCAAAGCTATATTGTCCTTTGGAAATGCCTTTATCTTCCCTTCCGGCATCTGGTCTAAAGCTCTCTCTATGAGTTCCATACTCTGCCACAGTTCCCCAACTCTAACGACCATCCTATCAAAGATATCTCCTTTGATAATCCCCGTGAATTCCTTTGGAGTCACTGGCTTAATCCCCAAATCCGGATAAACTCCAAGCTGTTCATTGTATCTGACATCCTTCTCAACGCCGCTTCCCCTTGCCGTTGGACCTTGAGCGCTGTACTCAATGGCTATCCTTTTGGGTATGACTCCCGCATCCCTAAGTCTGGCTTCGACTGTGGGGTCGTAAAGGAATACCTCCTCAACTTTTGGCATAACTTCCTCACGGTAGTATTTTATCATTTCCAAAATTGCTCTCTTGTGTTTCTCCTCTATGTCTCTTCTCACGCCACCAATCGTGTTTATGGAGTAGTTTACCCTGTTCCCCCCTATTGCCTCTAGGAGATCCATAACCCTCTCCCTGGCAAGCCAGCTTAAGTGGAGAACAGTGTCATAGCCTATAGCATGTCCCACAACTCCAAGGTTGAGCAGATGAGAGTGGATTCTTTCCAGTTCTCCTATTATCACTCTTATATACTCGGCTCTTTCGGGTACCTCTATCCCAGCCATTTCTTCGACTGCCCTAGAATAAGTGTGGTTGTGAGAGAAAGAGCATATACCACATAGTCTTTCAGCGAGGTAAAGTATCTGGATATAATTCCTTCTCATACCAATCCATTC
>LGET01000187.1 GCA_001507935.1 Thermococcales archaeon 44_46 | reverse complement strand
GTTAGCTGTCAGGATTTTAGGGGCGATTCTGGCCGTGAATCTGGACAGATTATACAACTTCACAGGTGGTGGGAACTAGGGTATAAATAATTATAACAAATGGAAATAGTTGAAGAAAAATCATACTGCAACTTGTAGTTTGTAATGCAATGTACGTAATTGGTGGTGAGTATGGTCAAGAAGAAGGTTCTCAATATCTTTGGGGAGGTTTTCAAATCGGCCCCACCAGCAGGCACAACATTCACAATAATCCACGACCCCTACTCCGCCATATGGCTAATGCCATTCGCAATAATCAAAAAAGAACTCGAACGGGGCTCCTTTGCCATAATCACAAACTATACAACACCCGTCCAAAACATCATCATGAGCGGAGAACAAGTTGGACTGGACATCAAAAAAGAACTTGAAAACGACAACCTCGCCATAATAGACGTCTTCGGCTCAAGGTATGGTGTCAAATGCGAGTGCAAAAACCTCTTTTACATCGACAACGTTGCAGCAGACACAATAAACCCCAAACTTGAACTGATACTTGAACAGCACATTAAACCCCTAGTAAAGGACAGGCGCATTGTAAGGGTAGTTTATACCCTCGACGGGGCTGCATTGATGTTCGGAGAAAAAGAAACGCTCCGCCTTCTCAACCAAACGCTTGCGCTGGAGAGAAAGTACCGGCCCAATTCTATATTCGTCCTTCCACTGACTAAAAAGGCCGTCTCGGAGAGTTTTACCACTTGGGTTGCGAGGATTAGTGATTACGTCATAGTGACTTCCACAAGACTGAACGGGGTTATTGAAGAGTATCTTTACGTTGTAAAGTCTTTGGAGGAGGGCTTTGTCCCAACATCGTATCTCCTGCATAGTACGAGAGATAAAAGCCCAGACAGATTGAGAGCAATGGAACTCGGGGGAATAAAACCCTATGACTATGAAGAAGACGAAACTTAAAGACTTTATTTCTGGAAGCGTTGAAGAGCGGATTCTCTTGAATTGAGTATATACCAAAATTATTTTTGATTTTCCCCTTAGGTTTTGAAGAGAGAAAACTATAATTACCATTAAGTGAAATTCAAATTAGCGACTTTCACTACGGTGTTCAAGATGGAACAACCGAAGATAACGGTCTTTGCATATTCCGAGGACAAATTTAAAGAAACAACTGTTAAAACAATTGAAGAAATCCTCAAATACAAAGATTACAATGTAGTTTGGGTAAACATGGAGGGACTTGCGTATCTCCAAGAGCTTAAAGAGAGTTTCAAGTTTCATGAAGTTACCATTACGTCAATTCTTAGAGCAAACACTAGAGCAAGGGTTTCCGTCCTAAAAGATCATATCTTCCTTCTGCTTCATCAGGTCTACGAGCTGAAAGGAGGCCTGAAAAAAGAAAGAACTGCTGTTTTTCTAAAAGATAACTTTGTCATAACAATACAAGAACGGCCTGGCGATGTGTTTAACACGATTAGGAAAAACATAAGGCACGGGGAAGGAATTTTCAGGAAGAAAGGTGCAGATTACCTACTCTTTGCACTCCTCAATGCGATAGTTGAGAATTACATTCCAATTCTAGAGAACATCAGCTCGCAAATGGAAACCCTAGAAACCAAAGTGCTAAAAGGTGGAGACAGAGAAGTGCTCCGAAAGATACATGGAATTAGGAGAAGGATACTGTTTTTGAGAAGAACAATATTTCCCCTGTTAGAGATTTTTAGACGGTTGAGAGTAGAAGGAAAAGAATTTTTCACTGAAGAGACGCAGAGATACCTAGAAGAACTCCATGAGCACGTCATGGAAATCCTCGATATTATTGAAAATCACCGAGAAATGACCAATGGATTGATAGATATCTACTACTCCACCCTCCCCATGAAAACAAACGACATTATAAGGATTCTCACTGTAGTCTCTACGATCTTCATCCCTCTAACCTTCATAACAGGTATATACGGAATGAACTTCAATACCCGCATCTCTCCTTATAACATGCCCGAGCTCAACTGGTACTACGGATATCCGGCTACACTTCTGACTATGCTCATAATAGCCCTTGGGATGCTGTACTATTTCAAAAAGAAAGGATGGTTATAGGCCAATGGCAAGCTTCACGGCTTTTTCAGCTATAACATCCATGGGGTCTATAAGCGGTATGTCGAAGTCTTCCTGCCTTAAAACCACACTAACTTCAGTACACCCTGCTATAAGCCCTTCACCCCTTTTTTCAAGCTTTTTGGCAATTTCAAGCATTTTTTCTCTTCCCCATTCCAAGTTACCAGCTTTTATACCCTCATAGATGGCGTCCATCAATTCTCTTTGGCCGTTTTTGTCCGGAACTGCTATCTCAATTCCCCTCTTCAAAAGGGCGTTATGATAAACCATCCCCTTTATTGTGCCATCCGTGGCTAAAAGACCAACTTTTTTTAGATTTAGGGTCTTTATGTATTCAGCGGTCTCTTCAACCATGTTTATAAGGGGTATCTTGATAGCCTTTTGAATTTCATCCGCAAAGTAATGGGCAGTGTTGCAGGGCATAATTATGAAGTCCGCTCCCCAGCTTTCAAGTTTTTTTGCACTGTCAATGAGCTCTGGAAGCGGGTTTTCGCCTTTTCCGAGAATATAAGCAGTTCGATCGGGAATCTTGGGGTTGTTGTAGATAATTATTCTTGGATGGTCTTGATCCTTCTTTGCGGGAGTTTTGAGTACTATTCTCTTAAAGAGATCCACAGTGGCAAGAGGGCCCATCCCGCCTAAAATCCCTATGACCTTCTCCATATCAATCACTTTACGTACTTGATCTTTCCCTCTTTAAGCTCAACATAGCGAGCCATTATAAAGAGCAGATCGCTCAGGCGGTTGAGATACTTCAAAACATCTTCGCCAATCCCATATTCCAAAACCACTTTGGAAACTCTCCTCTCGGCTCTTCTAGCAATTGTTCTGCAGATGTCAAGCTTTGCACTTGCTATTGTTGAACCAGGAACAACAAATCCTTCGAGCTTTACTTCGCTCTCAAACTTTTCAATGAGCTCCTCTAAACGCCTTATTTCCTCTTCTCCAACTTTTTTGTACTCTCCTTTGCTTGCAATTTCAGCCATGAGCGAATAGAGCTCAACCTGGATCTTCTCGAGGATTTCCTTCAATTCTTCATCGAGATAGTGCTTTGCCTCCCCTAAAAAGGAGCTCAGCTCATCGATAGTGCCGTTGGCCTCTATTATCGGAGAGAACTTAGCTATTCTCTCTCCAGTGAAAATTCCCGTTGTTCCTTTATCTCCGGTTTTGGTTGTTATGCCCATCTAATTCACCGGAATTGTATTTGCTAAGAACTACTATTTAAGTTTTCTAACGATCATTGTTGTCCACTGAAGGGGCGTGTTTAGTTTCACCCCCTGTTATTTAAACAGTATTTGACTCTGAGGAGGATTTTCAGACCATAACACATTACCCCAAGCAGG
>LGET01000186.1 GCA_001507935.1 Thermococcales archaeon 44_46 | reverse complement strand
CTTATTTTTTTAATAAGTGAAGTTTTTAAGGGTTGCGGGCTTTCATCACCTCCCTATCGGAAGGGGTCTTCCCGCCCGAATAGATAAAGAAAGGGATTTATCGCTCCCAAATATACCGAAGGAGCTGCATTTCGCACCGAGAACCTCTTACCATATACAAACGCAAAGAGGAGAAGTGAAGTGAGAGAAGCGTAAAAAAGCAATTGTAATGGAGTGAAATAGGCAAGAGAAAGCTTAAATGCACTCGCAACCGTTGACCACAGCAACACAGACGCTACTGCATATTTCCAGCTCATAGTCTTCATTATCCCTACATGAAATTAAAAACTTTTCTAAATGAGCGCAAAAGCTCTAACCGGGCTTCCCGAGCCGTTTTTTATCTTTAAAGGAACTCCAAAGAAAGTAAACTCCTTTCCAATGAGCTTTTCGAGGTTGGTTAGGTTCTCAAAAATAAGGATTTCATTGGAGAGCAGAATCTTATGCACTTCAAAGCCTCCTATCGTTGGATTGTCGATTCCAACGGCTTTGATGCCCTTCTCCACTAAATATTCTGCCCCTTCTTCACTGAGGTAGATGCTCTTTCCACCAGTGTAAAAGAAGACCATCTCCTCCACTCTCTCTATGTCTCCGGGCTCTATGTTCCTATCCAGGTAAGAAACATCTATGATAGCTCCTTTTCCGATGAACCTCTCCAGTGGCACTTGATCTATTGTCTTCCCATTGGCGATAAAATGCGCCGGAGCGTCAACGTGCGTCCCGCTGTGCTCCCCAAGAAACAGGGCATTCATGTAATAACCGTCCTTCTCAACAGTGGTCCACCTTTTCACCTCAACCCTTGGGTCGCCCGGGTATACAGGAGTCTCTTCGCTGAGTTCAAGGGTTAAATCAATTATCATCCAACCACCCCAATATGCAGGCTTTGTAAATGGCAACCTTTAAGTATGAGCTTTTCACTCCAGCTCAGCAGCAACTCAGCTTTAATAATCACCTTTTTAACTCTTTAACCTTATCCTCAAAAGGTGATGTTATGGACTGCACAAAAGATTACTGCGTAAAGGACATTTCCCTCGCACCGGAAGGAGAGAAAAAGATCGACTGGGTTTCGAGGTTTATGCCCGTTCTCCAGCACATAAGGCAGGAATTTGAGAAGGAAAAGCCTTTCAAAGGAGTTAGAATTGCCGCAACCCTCCACCTCGAGATGAAAACAGCCTTCTTGCTCCTAACATTAAAAGCCGCCGGAGCCGAGGTATCAGCGACCGCAAGCAATCCCCTGAGCACTCAGGATGACGTTGTTGCGGCTTTAGCCAAGAATGGAGTGAAAGTATACGCCATAAGGGGAGAGAGCAGAGAAGAGTACTACGAGTTCATGCACAAAGCCCTCGATATAAGGCCAAACATAATCATAGACGACGGAGCAGATATGGTATCAACGGTCTTAAAGGAGAGACAGGAGCTAATCCCCGAAATATGGGGTGCAAGTGAGGAAACAACCACTGGTGTGATAAGGCTGAGGGCAATGGAAAAAGACGGAGTGCTCAAGTTCCCAATTATAGCAGTTAATGACTCATACACCAAATATCTCTTCGACAACCGCTATGGAACGGGCCAATCAACGTGGGACGGGATAATACGGAGCACAAACCTCCTCGTTGCGGGTAAAAATGTTGTTGTGGTTGGTTATGGTTGGTGTGGAAGAGGAATAGCCATGCGTGCAAGGGGACTGGGAGCTACGGTCATAGTGGTCGAAGTAGACCCAATCAGGGCATTAGAGGCAAGAATGGACGGGTTTTTAGTTATGCCAATGAGAGAAGCGGCTAAAGTTGGTGATATCTTTGTAACTTCAACCGGAAACATAAACTGCATTAGGAGAGAGCACTTCGAGGTAATGAAGGACGGAGCAATAATGGCAAACGCCGGTCACTTTGACGTGGAGATTTCAAAGCCCGATTTGGAGAGCTTGGCGGTTGAGATTAACAACCCAAGACCCAACATAACAGAGTACAAAATGAAGGATGGAAGAAGGTTATACCTCCTCGCAGAGGGCAGGCTCGTTAATTTGGCAGCCGCCGATGGACATCCAGCGGAGATTATGGACATGAGCTTTGCTTTGCAGGCGATGGCGGCTAAATACATAAAGGACAACCGCGGAAAGCTTGAACCCAAGGTCTACGTTCTCCCAAGAGAGATCGACGAAATGGTCGCAAGGATTAAGCTCAAGGCAATGGGTATTGGAATTGAAGAGCTAACCGAAGAACAGAAGAGGTACTTGGAAAGCTGGGAGCACGGGACTTGATACACTATTTTTCTTTTTCCTCCCTCATGGGACAATATTCAAAGCAGAAATAGGTGCTTAAAATGGAAAAATTCAAACTAGTCCCAATTGGCCAAGTTCATAAAGACAGCGAGACTTTCCTCGAAATCTACTCAGAGTTTGCTGAAGCTATTGAGGGGCTGAAAGAGGGCGATTGGATAAAGCTTATCCTCTGGTTCCACGAGAGTGACACACCCGAAAAAAGAAGAACCCTAAAAGTTCACCCGCGAGGAGATCCAAGGAATCCTCTAAGGGGAGTCTTTGCCACACGTTCGCCGGTTAGACCAAATCCCGTTGCCATTTACAGCGTAAGAATTCTAAAAATCACCGGAGCGAAAATTTACATAGAAGAGATAGATGCATTCGATGGAACTCCCATAATTGACATAAAACCTCTTGTAAAGAGGCTTGACTGCCCGGAAGGAATTGAAAGCCAGAAGGATTCCGGGGATAACCCTTGAAGGCTTAAAGAAGAAAGGTGGAGTTTGAAAAAGAAGAGGCCAAAAGCAAAATCTTAGAGTTTTTGCGCTAAATGTTCTCCCTTAAGTCAATGATGTGCTCAAGCTCCGGCCCTGTCTTTATAAGACCCACCGGCACTCCGACTTTTTCCTCTATTTCTGCAATGAATTCCTTTGCTTTTGCTGGAAGCTTGTCAAAGTCGGTAACTCCAAAGGCGTCCTTGTCGTACTTGTCGAG
Source organism: Thermococcales archaeon 44_46 (assembly GCA_001507935.1). GTDB lineage: Archaea > Methanobacteriota_B > Thermococci > Thermococcales > Thermococcaceae > Thermococcus_A. The sequence goes on along the minus strand of LGET01000186.1, from coordinate 465 downwards.
CATGGTTACCGCTAAAATTGTCGCACCGTTAATCCTTGCAGAATACCTTGCAAATTCGAAGTCAAACCATCCCACTCTTCTCCTCCTTCCTGTAACTGTGCCGTACTCGACCAATCCCAGCCTCTCGGCTTCTTCTTGGCTCATCTCCGTTGGAAACGGTCCCGCCCCGACTCTCGTTGGAAAGCTCTTAAAAACTACTATAACATCATCAACCCTTGTTGGCCCGAGTCCAACGTCGCTTGCTATTGCTGAAGCGGAGGTGTCCTTTGAGGTAACGTAGGGATATGTGCCGAAGTAAAGACTTAACCCAAACCCCTGCGTTCCCTCCACCAAAACGAGCTTACCCTCATCAAGGGCATCGTTAACTTCGGCCGCAACGTCTGTTAAGTAAGGCTCAAGTTCTTTAATGTCCTTTGCCTGTCTTGCTCTTCTTAATACCCTGTCCGCATTGGCCGGGCCACAACC
>LGET01000185.1 GCA_001507935.1 Thermococcales archaeon 44_46 | reverse complement strand
AAGTTCCCTAAAGCCCTTGTAGATGCTGTAGATGTTGCTTCCACTTCCCGTTGGCACGATCACGTGGGTTGGGTTTATCTCCTCCCAGAGCTCGAATGCAAGGGTTTTTTGCCCCTCAAGCCCAATAATGTTGTTTTCGGGAGTTATGTCATAGAGTCCATTTAATCGGGAGAGCTCTTTAGTGTATTCTATGCACTCATCAACGCTGTCTCCATAGCGGATTATCTTGGCACCAAAGGCTATCATCTGAATTAGCTTTCCTTTGTCGACTTTTTTGGGAACAACAACAAATGCTTCTTTATTAGCTCTAGCGGCATATGCCGCTAAAGACGCTGCCGCGTTGCCATCGCTGGCTACTATGAACCCATTGCTTGCATAGGGCAAGCCATAAGAAACTCCTACCGTGGCAAGCCTATCTCTGAATGAACCCGTGGGGTTCCTTGTTTCGTCTTTAATAAAAACATCCAGGCCGAGCTCTTCGCCGATTTTTGCCTTGACTAAAGGTGTCCCGCCTTCTTTCAGGGAAATTATTCTGGGCACGTTGGGGAGAAGTTCTCTGTACCTCCACACGCCTTTCTCTCTATTTTTCCATTTTTGGGGGTCTACCTTAGAATAGTCATACGGTATTTCAAGGAAAGCCCCGCATGAGCATCTCGGTGGTATTATCTGCTGATACTCCCTTCCACATTTGGGACACTCTATCATCACTACCCACCAAAAAATTAGAAAAAGGCTACTTGAGCCTGATGGCGTCGAGATTGTTTGGAGCCCTTGTGGAGATACCGAACTTCTTGTGGATGCTTGAGGCAAGGTCAAGGCACTTCTGGGGCTCTCCGTGAACTGTTATTACTCTTTCCGGTCTCGGCTTTACCTTTGCTATGTAGCTCATCAGCTCCCTTCTATCGGCGTGACCTGAGAATCCATCTATTGTGTGGATCTCCATGTTTACCTGAACAACTTCTGTCTTTCCGCCCTCTCCTATCATGGGTATCTCTCTTAGGCCTCTCTGAACCTGTCTTCCCAAAGTCCCTTCTGCCTGGTAGCTTACGAATATTAGGGAGTTCCTAGGATCTGGGGCAAGATGCTTAAAGTACTCCACGCTAGGCCCACCAACCAGCATACCAGAGGAAGCTATGATTATTGCCGGTTCTTCGCTCTCTATTATGTCCTTTCTTTCGTTTGCATTTGCGACGGGTTTGAATATCTCATTTAAGAATGGGTTGTAGCCCTCATGGAATATCTGATCTCTGAGGCTCTTGCTTAAATATTCGGGATATGCAGTATGGATTGCCGTCGCCTCCCATATCATACCGTCCAAGTATATTGGAACGTCCAAGCCCCCTACCCTCGCATAATCTTCAAGGGCTATCATTATCTCCTGAGCTCTTCCAACTGCCATTGCGGGGATAAGGACCTTTCCTTTGCGCTTGATCGTCTGGAGAATAACCTCTATAAGCCGTTTTTCAGCCTCTTCTCTCGGCATCTGGTAATCCCTGCTTCCTCCATAGGTTGATTCCATTATCAAAGTTTCAAGTCTTGGGAACCTTGCATTTGCTGGCTCAAAGAGTCTCGTTGGAAGGAACTTAAAGTCTCCTGTGACGGCAATGTTGTGGAGTCCATTTCCAACGTGGAGGTGAACTATTGAGGAGCCAAGGATGTGGCCTGCATTGTGCAGGGTAAGCCTCAAGTCTGGTGAGATATCTCTAACCTCCCCGTAGTCGAGAGTTATTGTGTGCTTAACGACTTCTTTTATGTCTTTCATTCTGTAAAGCGGGTCAGCACCGTTACTCTGCTGTATCTCAATGAAGTCCTTTTGAAGAAGAACCATTAAGTCTCTTGTAGGCGGAGTTGTGTAGATAGGGCCATCAAATAGGTTGTACCTGAAGAGGTAAGGCAACAAACCAGAGTGGTCAAGGTGTGCGTGGGTAATTATTATTGCATCCAGAAGCCCCTCTTTAAGGACGTAGGTAAATTCTGGGGCATCAAAGTGGGGGAACCCCTTCTTGGGATCATTTAAAGCCGCGACGTTTACACCAAAGTCAACCAGTACAAAACTCTCATTTGTTTGGAGCAGGAGGGCACTTCTTCCAACTTCCCTGAATCCTCCAAGCCCTGTTATCCTTATCCACTCGCTTTTGAGCTCCGGCTTTCTGTATATGTTTCTCCCAACTTGTCTCAGGAATTTTCTCCTATCTTTACTCTCGGACTGCAGGATTCCCCTAATAGAGTATATTGTCTGGGACTGCAGGGGTGGAGTTCTAACAACTTTTGGAGCCCAGTAAACTTTTTGGGTTATCTCCCTAAGGGTCTCCCCATTCTTTCCAATCACAAGTCCCGGCTTTTTAGCCTCAATTATTACCTCGCCGACAGAAGGATCAAAACTTATGTTAGTTATTTCCGCCTCTGGCGGAACTATTTGCTTAATTAGCTCTTCGGCCTTTTCAGGAGGAAGGAGAACATCCGGATCAGGTCTTACACTAATTCTCTTCTTAAGAACCTTTGCAAGGTTTTTTATAAGATCTCCGTCTTGCATTACAGCTTCAGGGTTTTTCACATAAATAACCAGCTCCGGCCCCTCAAATTCCACTTCGGTTATCTTGGCTTCTTTGGGTACCATCTGACTAATAATCTCCCTAATTTCCTTTAGAACTTCATCAACGTTTGTTTCTCTTTTTATCACGTCACTCACCCCTAGAATCAGAGCTTCTTGAGGATCTTCTCGACTTCTTCTTTAGAAAGCTCGCTATACCCGTCTTTTGTAATGACAACAACCATTATTCCATCTCCAGTAAAAACATCTCTTTTTATTGCAGTATTTATAGCTTTTACGGCCAGTTTAACGCCTTTTTTAACAGTCATTTTCTCATTGTACTCATTATCTAAAACAGCATATGCAAACTCCATACCAGAACCTGCAGAAACATATTTATCTTCGGTAATTCCTCCAGCCATATCAATTGAATAAAGTCCTGGCTTCTCGTCGTAGCCTCCCACTAAAAACCAGCCAAAATAGGGGAAGTATCTTCTTCCACTTAAGACGTTAGAAGTTAATGTTGCCAGTGCCTTTGTGCTCATCTCCCTGCCGACTCTTGCTCTGTAAAGCTTTGCTTCTGCCCTCAAAAGCCTTACAAGGCTTAGTATGTCTCCTACGCTCCCGGCTCCTGCTAGGGCCAAGTGGTCGTCTATCTGGAATATCTTGCTAACTTCTTTGGACAAGACCATGTTGCCCAGTGAAGCCCTCCTGTCTGCGGCTAATACTACTCCATCCTTACAAACAATGCCTACTGTTGTTGTCCCTTTAATTTTGTCCAAAGCCAACACCCCTTTAAGATATTCGTTTTGCCCGAGAATAGAAACAAATTCTACAGTGGGGGATTGACTGAGGGAGTATTTAAAGTTTTCGCAAAGCGAGGGGATATTGTCAGGATAACTGGGGCATCACCTCCTGAAGCCATTCAATAACATCACCCGGAGGCCTATCAAACCTAGAATGAATTCT
>LGET01000184.1 GCA_001507935.1 Thermococcales archaeon 44_46 | reverse complement strand
TTGAGTCTGTGATCCCATCTGGGGATCACGACAACCACCTGAAAGAATTCAGCAAAAACCCTAATAAAGGTTACTATAAACACGCCCTATTCTGGCGAAAAGTTAATAACATTCAACACCCATTTCTAAGGATGGTGGTCTTATGCGGAAAGTGGGATTAATTGTAGCTACTATTTTGTTTTTAAGTATATTCCCAGTCAGTGCAGTAGGGGCTGCATCTTCATACGTTCCAATACACGACATTCAATATACCACTGATCCAAGTGGAGATTCGCCATATAAGGGGCAGACTGTAGTTACAAGAGGAGTGGTAACAGCAGTTGCCAGTAAAGGATTTTTCATCCAAAATGGAAGCGGGCCATGGAGTGGCATTTACGTATATACAGGTTCAGCACCTAACGTTGATATTGGAGATGTTGTGGAAGTAAGAGGGTACGTAAAAGAATACTATGGACTCACAGAGATCTCTGTGAATCCTAAATATGGAGACTATGTTCATATTTTAGGCACTAGCTCAGTACCAGAACCTATCACACTTCCAACAGGAAATGTCTCTCAAGAGCAATGGGAAGGTGTCCTGATTAAAGTGGAAAACGTTGTAGTAACCAATGCAAACTTAGGGTATGGAGAATGGGAAGTTGACGACGGTAGTGGTCCCGTTAGGATAGATGACCTCATATACAAGTATACTCCCCAAAAAGGACAAAAATTTGAGTACATAATTGGAGTAGTTTACTACTCTTTTGGAGCTTTTAAGATAGAACCAAGAAGTGCTGAGGACATAAAGGAATATATCCCTTCAGTAAAAATAACGAGTCTCACAGCACCAACTGTAGCCTATAAAGGGACTTCCATTTTAATCGAAATGCACATTAAAAACGAAGGAAACTTTGGTGAGAATGTTACAGCTGTTCTTTCAATAGATGGAACAGTCTTAGTAAACAAAACTCTGGAAATCAAAGCCGGAGAAACTGAGACAGTTAAGTACGAGTGGACACCTCAAAACCTCGGCAACTATGGGATTAAGGCAGAGATTCTGGGGTATGATACAAAATATTTGTCAACAAAGGTAATTGAGCATCCCAGAATTGTAATTAATTATCTTCTGAAGTTCTACGATTTCAGGTATACAATGAGCTTGAGACCAGAATTTGAAGAACAATATGCCCAGTACTCGGAGATACTTTCGGAGCTACAGGGTTATGGTGTAGATTTGGGACCAATTGAAGACAAAATTAACGAAATAAACGAAAATGTCAAACAGATCGAGGAACACTATTCGAAGTATCTCGAACAGAAGTCGGTTTATTGGACTAAATATCCACTAGTGCCAATGGCTAACATTAGAAAAGCATACTTCCTTACAAAAGAAACCGAAGAAAAAATAAAAGAGATACTGCCGATACTGAACGCCACTCTTCAAGAAGTTAGGGAGTTAATCGCCCAACAGGCAAACCAAACCCTACCATCAGGAAATGAAACAACTCCGGGACCAAGCAACGTTACACAACCTTCAAATCAAACTATGAATCAAACAACCACAGTAACGGAGAATCAAACCCAGATAATAGTTAAGGTAGTTAGAGTTCTCATCGATGCAAGCCATGACCAATATTATAATGACCAAAGACTTAGCGGATTAATGACCAGAATAAAAGACGAGCTCGGATGGTTAGTGGATGTGAATCACCAAGAAAGCCTGAGCAAAGAGCTTCTCTCAAAGTACGACGTGCTTATTATAACAAATCCGGGAGAAGATATCACCGAACAAGAAGCGCAAGCAGTTAAAGAGTGGGTAAGGGAAGGTGGGGGACTGCTTATAACTGGAGACTGGTATAGATATGTGTATTACAAGAGCCTCAACAGGATTACAGAAGAATTTGGAATCAAATTCAACCCAGACGAGCTTATGGATGATGATAAGAATACAGGACGTTCATATTTCCCATTAATAGGTGAATTCAACTTCGACCATCCGGCAACTAGATTCCTAAACGAGGACTCACAGCTCTACTACAATGGAGGCACTTTAGATATAAGTGGAAATGCGGTCTGGATTGTCAGAGGATACCCAACCTCCTATGCAGTAGATAGCAGCGGAAAAGTAACAAAAGAGAAGGGCTCAAAACCCGTTGTAGCAGCAGCTGTTGAAGTGGAAAATGGAAGGATAGTTGCCTATGGTTCAAGTAAGGCTCTCAGCGACGACTACTACGGAAGGTACATAGAAAGCAACTGGCCGTTTTTGAAAGGAGTATTGTTATGGTTAGCAGGTGAAATTTGATTCAGTGTTCCCTTTTCTCTTTTTTCCATTTACCTAAGTGAATGATAACGAGAATATCATTTCTACATTCATCGAAACGAAACGATTTTATACTTCAAGGGAGCACTTTTATATGCATTAACCCGAGGTGATGTGCATGCATGAGCTTGTTGAATTTGCCGTCGAAAAAGCCCAGGAGCTGGGTGCGAGTTATGCAGAAGCGAGGTTCGAGGAGAAGAACGGAACGGAAATAGTCATGAAGAACGGCAACCCGGAAGGGCTTGGGATATTAGCCGATAGAGGTATAGGTATTAGGGTTCTTGTGAACGGCGGGATGGGCTTTGCTTCTACAAACGTCTTAACAAAGGAAAGCGTGGAAGAAGCCGTTAAAAAAGCTGTAAAGCTCGCAAAAGCCGCGGCAAAATTAAGAAATAGGCCCATACAGTTCAGTGAGGAAGACTTCCACCAGGTTTTCTACGAAGTGAAGATGAAGAAGGACTTCAGAGACGTTAGTGCTGAAGAAAAGATGGAGTACCTCAAGCTCATCGAGGAAAGGGTAAAAGAGACTGGCGTAAACGTACCAATGCGCTTTTTGAGGTATGGGGACTTCATGTGGCACAAGGTTTTCATGAACAACGAGGGAGCACTTGTTGAAAGCCTTATCCCAAGGGTTTCCGTAACATACAACCTTGTTGTTTTTGAGGAAGGGCAGATGGAGCAGGCTCCCTTCGTCCAGAGGGCATTTTCCGGTGGGCTTGAGCTTATTGAGAAGGATAAGCCATGGGAGTGGGCTGTTAAAGACGTCAAAGCCCTGCAAAGACTTATAAAGGAAGGACAAAAGCCGCCGGAAGGGAAAGTCGACTTAGTGCTGGCCCCAGAAGTCGTTGGGATTGCAGTTCACGAGAGCGTTGGGCACCCCTATGAGCTCGACAGAATAATGGGAAGAGAGGCAGCCCAAGCTGGAGAGAGCTTTGTGAAGCCGGAAATGCTTGGAGAGAGAATTGGAAGTGAAGCTGTGACCGTTATAGAGGACCCAACGATTCCAAACAGCTGGGGTTTCTACCTATACGATGACGAAGGTGTCAAAGCAAGACCAAGGTACCTCATTAGAGAAGGTATAATAAACGAGTTTCTCATGAACAGGGAATACGCTGCTTATCTTGGAATGAAATCAAACGCAGCTGCGAGGGCAATTAACTACAACCGCGAGCCAATAGTGAGAATGGCAAACACTTACTTGGCCCCAGG
>LGET01000183.1 GCA_001507935.1 Thermococcales archaeon 44_46 | reverse complement strand
AGGATTTTCCTCTGAAAGCTCAATACAACCACCAATCAATCAAAAGACTTAAGTGCTTATAACTCTAACGATCTAATGGGAACTAGGGTTAACATCAACTATAATGCCCGGCCTTGGACTTCCATCATCGTTGTAGCCAAAGACGAACTTGGCAACTTCCTCAAGGGGATGAATTGTAGCACTTAGTCCAATCCTAACAAAATCTCCGGCAAGGTTTTGAAGTCTCTCGAGGCTTAAGGCCAAATGAGTGCCCCTTTTGTTCTCAGCCAGAGCGTGGACTTCATCGACGATGACATATTTAACCGTCTTAAGTTTTTGACTGAACTTGGGAGCATTTAGGGCGATTGCCAGGCTTTCAGGGGTGGTTATTAAAATATGGGGCGGCTTTTTCACCATCTTCTGCTTTTCATAGCTTGAGGTATCGCTTGTTCTCACAGCCACTCTTATCTCTGGCAGCTCATATCCAAGTTCTCTATAAACTTCCCTTATCTCACTTAACGGCTCCTCAAGGTTCCTCCTTATATCGTTGTTCAAAGCCCTCAGCGGAGAAACGTAGAGAACGTAAATCTGATCTTCCAGCTTACCCTCTTTTCCAAGGAGGACAAGCTCGTTTATTGCGGCAAGAAAAGCCGATAGGGTTTTTCCACTACCTGTTGGGGAGGATATAAGAACATTTTCTCCCTTGTGAATTTCAACAACCGCGTATCTCTGAGGGGGAGTAAAAGTTCCAAACTTACGCCTAAACCACTCGCCGATAGGCCTGTCAAGGATTGCATAGATTTCTTCATCGGCATATTCCCTGCTCGCAAACCTTATCATAGCCCTCGATAATCCTTTATAGCCGGACTTTAAAAGTTTTGATACGATTTTCGAACAGAATCATTTAAAGATCCAGAACTAAATTCCAACAGGGAGAGTCATGGAGAAGCTTAAAAAAGCCATTGAGGAATTTAACAGACTTCATGGAAGCGAAGCCCAGGCCAAGATAATAGAGATAAGAGACGATGAAGCGATAATTGAGTTTAAAGGCTATTTCTGCAAGACCTGTGGGCTTTTTGATTACTTTGAGGACATCAAATGGGAGGCTATGGAGTTTGAACTAAAAGTGGAGCCGGTTGAGGTCATTGAGGAGGAAGAAGATTTTGAAAAGGGAAGGTATGTGGTAAAATATAAAATTCACGCCAGAGAGGCGAGTGAATAAAGGAAGAGCACAAAGAAGACCAGCCCAGAGAAGTAAGCGACTGAGTGCGGAATGTTAAGGTGAAAGCTCCCATGCTGCCTCTTTGCCTTCAAATACATCGCTGTTGGCAGTATGCCTGCATAGAGAATTCCTCCAAAAGTTCCTGCCAGCCATAGGGCATTTACAAAGCTCTTAAGACCGGCAAAGTATATCAGCAAAGGTGGAAACACTGTTAATGCCCATGCATAAGACCTGTTCATCCGCAGGACATCTTTCATATTGTCCATCTCTGAGAGCGCCACACCTATATAGCTCGTGCATATTGCTGCAAGAGGCAATACAAGGCCCAGAATTCTGCCCAGACTTCCGTATAACCTCTCAAGTGCAGTTGTTGCGAGTTCAGGCGTATCTGCACCAAAGGCCCCTACAAATGAAAGAGCAAAGAAAGCGTAAAAAACCATTGGGACTAGGTAGCCTATAAATACTGCTTTTGTTGTTGTTTTCACATCTTCAAGTCCTTTAAGGAGCTCAGGGATTACCATGTGGCTGACATAAGCAAAAATCACAACTCCCAACCCATTTAAAGCTGCAGAGGTGTTGAAAGTAGATAAATTCTTCACATCAATTTTTCCGAAAACAAGACCTATCGACAGTGCAAGAACCAAAAGGAGGACTGCTGTTAGAGTTAGCTCCGCCTCGCCGGATACTTTAAGCCCCATATAGACTATCAAGCTCATTATGCCCCAGAAAGCTAAAGCAGCGAGTTCGGGTTTAACTCCAGTCAAGGAGGATAAAATATCGGCACTTCCTGCAATGTACGCTATGAGAGCCCCATAAGCCAGAGCGGAAATGCTGATAAACATTAAAGCTCCACCTATTTTTCCCAAGTGTTCTTCTGTGAGTTTTGAAAGGCTCTTTCCCGGAGTTTTGGACGAGACCTCAAGGACGAAGAGAGCCGTCAAAAGCGTCATTAGTCCTGCCAAAACCACGACCAAAACTCCAAGAATTCCCGCTTCCCTCAGTGCGTAAGGTAAGCCTAAAACACCCGCACCGATTTGAGTACCTATAAGTATTGCACTTGCCTCAGCGAGTGTCAGCCTCTTCATGTTCTCACCTGTTGTGAAAGGGATTTCATAGATATAAAAGACTTGCTATATGTAAAGAAAAGCTCTATAAAAGACAAATAAATACACTGGAGTATACTTACACGCATTAAAAGACATGAATTGCCGTTGCTTTAAAGCTCAGGTATACTTCGCTTCCCTCTTCAATCCCCATTTCCACAAGGGAAGAACGGGTGATAAAAGCCCTAAGCTCGATTCCACCAATACCAAGTGTTAACCTTACCAAAGACCCCAAATCTTCAACCGCCAGAACTTTAGCCTTGAATTCGTTTCTTGCAGAGGTTTTTATGGGTTCGCTGGATATGACAATATCCTCAGGCCTTATTCCAATTCTCAGCTTGCCTTTAAATTCTCCCGGCAGCTCTATTGAAATCCCGTTTGCCCTTAATACTCTCCCCTCCGCAATCCCTTCGATTATGTTCTCAAATCCAAGAAACCTTGCGACTTCCTCATTTTTGGGCTTGGAGAAAACTTCCCTGACTTCTCCGGTTTGGATTAACCTACCGTTCAGCATTACGCCAACCCTATCCCCAAGGCTAACAGCTTCCTCGAACGAATGCGTCACGTGTAAAGCTGTAAAGCTGAGCTCCTTTCTCCAGCGCTTCATTTCCTGAATTAACCTAGCCCTTGTTTGGACATCCAGATTCGCAAAGGGCTCGTCAAGGAGTATTAAACTCGGCTCCAGCACCAAAGCCCTGGCTATAGCCACTCTTTGGGCTTCACCGCCGCTTAATGTTTTTGGTTTTCTGTGCAAAAGGTGAGAAATTCCAAGGATTTCTGCTATCTCCTTAACCCTCTTTTCAATTTCATTTTTCGGGACTTTTCTAAGCTTTAGCCCGTAGGCTATGTTATCGTAAACCTTCATATGGGGAAAGAGAGCGTAGTTTTGGGGTATGTAGGCTAGGTTTCTCTTCTCCGGTGGAAGGAAGGTTACATCAACCCCCTCAACAAAGACTCTCCCTGAGTCAGGAATGAATATACCAGCAATAATTTCAAGGAGAAGGGTCTTTCCAGCGCCACTGGGTCCCAAAATTACGAAGTACTCCCCCTTCTTAACCTCAAAATTGGCATCTCTAATTCTGAACTCTTTCCAGTCTTTGCTAACGTTCTCAACCCTAAGCATTTCTCGACCTCCCTACAAGCCACCTTAGAACAACGAAGATGCCCAAGCTGAGCAGCACAAGGATAACAGAAATCGGCCTTGAA
>LGET01000182.1 GCA_001507935.1 Thermococcales archaeon 44_46 | reverse complement strand
GAATACTTAAAGTGCCTGTTCCTTTATGTGGAAGATATGAAATGAGGTCTTTTCTTATTTTATTTTTGGCATCAGACCGTGGGCGTGTCCTCATAGCTTTGCTCAGTGGAGGTGCTTTCTCCTCATCTGCCACACGAGGTTTGAGGTTTTCTAATATAAGCCTATCGTTTGATAAATATCAGTGAATGTCTGTATCTGGTTCCCACTTTAAATCTTATATCGCGAACAAAATAACCAATGTGCTCCCCTTCTAAAATTAGGCTTCTCAGCAAGCTCTGTTTGTCGGGTAGAAAAAGAGCAACCTTTCCATTTTCATTTAGGTAGTCCCAACCTTCTCTAAGAATTTTTACGGAAAACCCTTCCCCATATTTGCCCCCACCAACACCCTCCCTCTCCGTAAGAACACCTTTTGTGGGCTTTTCGTAATACGGAGGTGCAGAAAATATCACATCGAACTTCTCTCCTTTTGGTATCAAACCCTCAATAATTTCCCCGTTGCTCTTTATCAGTTTTACGTTGGATTTATTTCGCTCGATATTTCTCTTAGCGTACTCAAAAAACTCATCATCGACTTCAGTAGCCCATACTTCGCAGTTAAACAGTTTATCCGCCATAATAGCCATTAGAGCAGAATGCCCGGTTCCTATCTCCAGAACTTTTTTTCCATCCCTTAGAAACGTCTTTAAGAAGATAAAACGGGAAATTGGTGTTGTTATAAGTCCTCTGGGATGATATTCAATGTCAATGTCAAAAACTGCGTCTGCAATCGCTTTGTTATATAATATCCTCGCCCTTCTGTTTGATAAGTCTAACCTGCCCTTCTCATCAAGGTATTTTTCGAGCTCGGGGAAGATTTTAATTGCTTCTCTAACCGGCAGTCCAAGTTTCCCATCTTTCCATGAAGGCATGAAAGCAATTCCCTGACCAATAATTTAAAGGTTAGCATTATAAAAAGAAAGGTCAAAGAAGCGCCAGAGCTGCCATTATCTTGGCATCTTCAACCATGTTCTCAATTTTTGCATACTCGTTAGGCTGGTGGGCGGTCTCGTCGAGTGTAGCCCAAACAACTGCTGGAATTCCAAGCCTTCTGAAGTATGCGGCAAAGGTCCCTCCTCCGATGCCCCCTATTTTGGCTTCCTTTCCTCTGAATTCCTTTATAGCTTTCTGCAAGAGCTTAACAATCTCACTGTCCCTGGGAGTTGGAGCCGGTGCATCGAGCCTCTGCAACACTTCTATCTCAATCCTGGGCAGGACTTCACCGTTTATTTCTTTCTTGTACTTCTCCTTAATCTTCTCGGCAAGTTCTTGGGCATCGTTTAGGATGTCATCTAGGCTGTACTGTGGCAACACTCTGCAGTCGAAGACAACCTCGTGCTCTCCTGGAGCTATGTTGGGAGCATCACTTGGATTTCCGCCCATAGTTGGTTCGAAAGTGCTCTCTGGGGGATCAAAGAGGTCATCCCTTGCGCTGTATTTCTCGTGGAGGAACTCATCAAGAGATTTTGCGTAATCAATGGCAACCCTGTGAGCGTTTAACCCCAATCCTGGCATGCTTGCGTGAACCTGCTTTCCTTTGACCTTGATTTTCATCCAAAGAATGCTTTTTTCTGCTATTTCTATGAATGTTCCTTCTTCGTTTCCACCATCAGGTACTAGGACTAGGTCGTCTTTTCTGAATAGTTCTGGGTGTTCTTTTATTAGCCATTCTAAGCCGTATTTACTTCCAGTCTCTTCATCACTCACAAAGGCAAGGACTATCGTCCTCTTGGGTCTTATTCCAAGGTTCATTAGGGCTCTGACGGCATAAAGTGAGGCAACTAAACTCTGCCCGTTGTCTTCGCTACCCCTGCCATAAATTTTACCATCCTTAACGAGAGGCTTAAAAGGCTCTGTAACAGTCCACTTGCTTAAATCTCCAGGTGGGACAACGTCCAGGTGGGTAAGAATCCATAATCGTGGGCTTTTTTCGCCCTGTTCACCGTAATAGTATGCCAGAATGTTCGGTCTAACGCCGTTTTTAGCCCTTGGGTCTGGAGCATCATAGCGTTCAATCTTGTCAAAGGGCCAGTCCTTGATTATCTCCAAGAGTTTTTGAGCCTTATCATATTCTCCTTCGCCGCCACTATCAGGACTAATTGCTGGGATCTTGATAAGCTCGACCAAAGTATCCACCATATCATCCCTTAAAGCTTCAATTTCCTTAAAAAGGGCTTCCGTATCCATTTACATCACCATCCCTAATTGGGGGTTTCCATTTAAAGTAATTTTGGTTCAAGAATAAATCAAAGTTAAAAGAAGAAAAAGAAAGATCACTCGACTTCCTTCTTTCCTGTGAGGTAGAGCCACACCGCTATAATTGCGAGGAGAGCTATACCAAGAAGGTCGCTGCTGAATCCTATTGATGGTGCTTTGTCTGCCACTATTAGGCCAGCGAAGACTATACCCATTAATGCTTCTCCAGCTATAAGTCCAGCTGCTCCAAGTACTCCAGCATCTGTCGGTTTTTCTTCAGCCTTTGCGCCTCTTGCTTTTCCTACGAGCCATCTAAGGATACCTCCAATGAAAATAGGAACACCGAGGCTCAATGGGAGGTAGATACCTACCGCTACGGGCATTACTGGCGTTCTGAACTTTGACTTCTTCATGGCCAAAATTTCGTCAAGGACTATTAAGGCTATGGCAATTCCTGCACCAATAAAGACCATGTTCCACTCCAGCGTTCCGGTGAATACGCTCTCTGTAACTTTTGCCATGAGAAATGCCTGTGGAGCAGCTAATGCATTTTCCTTAGCCGTTGGTGTTCCGGCAATACCGTAAGCCTTTATAAGTAAGTTCAACACGGGAGCCATCACTAATGCTGCCGTAAAAGTTCCTACTATCTCAAAGACCTGCTGTCTCTTTGGAGTGGCCCCAACAATGTGTCCCGTTGCCAAATCTTGCATTGTGTCTCCAGCAATGGCAGCGGCGGTACAGATAACGGCTGCCACCAATATAGTTGCTGTCATACCCTCTGTTCCACTAAGTCCGAGGCCTTTAAGAACCAATGCTGTGAAGAGCAAGCTCATGATTGTAATACCGGACACGGGGTTGTTTGATGAACCAACGACACCGGCTAAGTAACCAGCAATTGAGCTTCCGAAGAATCCCACGATAAGCATTATTACTGCCATAATTGCCGCAATTCCAATAGAGCCTATAACATGAGCATATAGCAGGAACAATGGAACCACGAAAGCAGCTATAAGCATTAATACCGTGGGCATTGGCATGTCCTCTTCAGTTCTTAGGATCGTTTCACCGCTTTGCTTTTTCCTTGCTGCTTCAAGCCCAGCTTTTATACCTCTCAAAATTGGGCCTCTGAGCTTTACAAGGCTCCAGAGACCACCAACGACCATTGCTCCAACTCCCATGTATCTTATTTTTGTACTCCAAGTAACCCATGCTAGATCCAAGGCACTAAGTCCATCTGGATTGCCTGTCTTGGCAACGTAGATTGGGATTGCTATAAACCAAGCAATTGCACCACC